>CALCCV010000130.1 GCA_937900305.1 uncultured Pseudobdellovibrionaceae bacterium
GGCGTATCTTTATAACCGGTAGAAATATAGCGAGCGGTAAAGGCCTCGGCTAAACCTAAAATAAGTCCTCCCACCAAAATTCCCAGTCCAGACTCTAGGCCACCGATGATCGCCACTGCATAGGCCTTAATTCCCAAAACGGTTCCCATGGAGGCAGAAACAAACGTCAGTGGCGCCACGAGTAAACCCGCGATTCCAGCGATGACGCTGCTAAGTACAAATGAAAATAAAATGACAAAGTTTTGCGGAATTCCCATGAGACTTGCGGTTTGCCGATCTTCACTGACCGCTTGAATCGCCTTACCCAAGATCGTCTTGCGACGAAAAACTTCCAACGCTGCCACGATCACACTCGCGACGACGATGATCAGTATTTCCTGGGGATACACTCCGACGCTGCCAAAATGGATGGGCGAATCGCCGACCGGCGATGCAAATCGATAGTCGCCCGTGCTCCAGGCCTGTTCGACAACGTTGCGAACAATGATTCCGAACGCCAATGTAGCCAAAACCCAATTGTATTCGGATCCTCTTTTTAATGACGGCTCCACCGCTGACTTGTACACTAAAATACCCAAAAGAGAGTTGATGACGAGGACTGCGAGTAATGGAATCACGATGCTTCGGCCTAAAACTTGGCCGGTGGCCATGTCCATATAGAAAACGAAGCCAATCACTCCGCCGACCATCAACAAACTTCCAAGCGAGAAATTAATGGTTCTCGAAGTTGAAAATGTGATGCTGTACCCAAAGGCAATGAGGGCAAAGATCATTCCCTGAGCTACGCCAGAAATAAAAAGTTGAAGAAACTCTTCCACGATTTGAACCCCGCTCGAAAAGTTATTTTACGATCGAGTCTGACTCTTGCGCCAACACAGCCCCCTCTTTCACCACGGCCATCTGAACATTCGCCGCTTTGATAGCTTCGTGATCCGTTTTTGAGAATGGCTTGGAATAGGTACCAGTTGCGCCCTCCAAAGTGGCTTGCAAATCTTCCAAGGCCACCTTGATTTTGGCTCCATCCGTCCCGCCAGCTTGTTCAATGGCGAGTTTTAACACGTGCATAGAATCAAAACCTTGAGCGGCCGAAACGGCCGATGCAATCGGCTGTTCTTTGTACTTAGCTCGGTACTCTGCCAAAAACTTTTTCCCGACTTCTGTGCGTGGCGCACTTTCAATAAAAGTTTGCGGCATCAAGGTTCCATTGCCATTTTTTAGAGCGTTGTTCACATAGTTGGACATCGCGGCTGTCCAACTTGCGATCATCGGCAATTTGAAACTGATGCGCTCCATAGAGTTTGAAAGGGATGCCAATTCAGGTCCAATCCCATAGGCCAAGATCACGTCTGCGCCAGCGGCTTTCGCTTGCTGCAACTGAGCCGTCATGTCGGTGTCTTTAATTTTAAACTTACCGATGTAGCTAGGAGTGACTCCGATTTTTTTGAGAGCGGCTTCCATTTTTTCTCTGCCGTTTTGGCCATAATTTGTGTCATCACAGAGCAAAGCTGGTTTTTTAAAATTTCGCTTTGTCACCGCTTCGGCCACAATCATCTCCGATTGAACATCATCGTTGGCCACGAAATGAAATACGAAATTTTCGGGAAACTCACTAAACAGTTCATTTACCTTAGCACCAGCACTGACATTGATGATCATAGGAACCTTACGTTCGTTGGCGTAACGGGAACTGGCGTTCGCCACTCCCGTATTGATGGGCCCGAGGACCGCAACGACCTGCTCTTTGTCCAAGAGCTCTTGCATAATTTGACCGCCGCGTTCATTTTTCGCTTCATCGTCCCGGTCGACCATCACAAGTTTTTTTCCCAGTACTCCACCGGAGGCATTGATTTGGTCCATTGCAATCTGCACTCCATTGCGCATAGAAACACCCATCGGAGCAGAGCCACCAGTGAAGGGACCGAAGACCCCAATTTTAATTTCATCACCGGATTTTTTTGTACATCCCATGCCTGTCGCTAAAAAAATGGCTGCAAAAATCAATGCTGCTTTATTCATGAAATCTCCTCGACTGATTCTAGACATAACAGAGGTTTCAACACCTTTGCAACTTTGGCATTTGGTCTAGGTCTTCGCTATCTCGTGCTGCGCACGACGATTTTTCAGCTGCGGTACAGCTCTTGCTTTATCTTTGAGTTGGAGAAGTGAAGTGCACCCAACTGAAATTCTAAACGAATCTGGAGGTCCCAATGGCTACGGCCAAGAAAACCGTGAAGAGATCCCGCACAAAAAGTACACCCGTGAGTCAAAAGTCACCTTTAAAGAGGGAAAAAAAGGACGCAGCACTTCAGGTATCTTTACAAAAGACTTTGCCTACTACGGAGCATCCCAAAGTGCACCTCGAGCGCTTTGACCTTCAAGACCTTTCGCACAGCCAAGGACACCGCAAAATCAATTTAAAGAAAGTGTTTTCCGAAACCACGGGGGGAAAATCTAAGTCACAAAATCCTTCGGCTCTCAATTTTTCCACTGGCAGTGAGCGGGTCCTTCGCGCAAAAAGTGCACAGCGCAGAATCATTTCTGGCGCTTCAATCAATCGCAAAGGCCGCCTTAATAACAACACGGATAAAGAACCTTAGTATGGCGCCTCTTCATTCGGCGAGAAATGGGCTGGTCCTCACTGGCGGGGGCGCGAGGGCCGCCTACCAAGTTGGCGCTTTGATGGCCCTTGCCCGAATTACGCGAAGTCTTGAAAATCCCTTTCAAGTTATTTCTGGTTTTTCAGCCGGCGCCATCAATGGCGCATGGCTAGCCAGTCGGGGAGCAAGCTTCGAGCAAGACACTACAGATATGTGGCAGGCGTGGGCGAAAATAACAACAGATCAAATTTTCAAGGCCGATGCTCTTTCGCTCTTTGGCATTGGTTTTCAATGGCTCAAAGACCGGACGATGGGAGGACTAAGTCCTCAGCATCAAATCACTTACTTGTTGAACACTTCGCCTCTGCGGAAATTTTTAAATTCGCAAATAGATTTTGAAAAACTTCACAAAAATGTGGAAGACGGTCGCTTCCACGCAATCTCGGTCACGGCCGTGAGTTATGTCAGCGGACACTCAACTACATTTTTTTCTGGAGATCGCCGCATTGAAACTTGGCAAAGTTTAAATCGTCGCAGCGAACGTGCCAAGCTGGGTCCGCAGCACGTTTTAGCTTCGGCTGCCATTCCCATTTTTTTTCCGCCCGTCAGAATTGGCAATGATTTTTTTGGTGACGGAATGGTTCGACTGAATGCCCCTCTTAGCTCAGCGATTCATCTGGGCGCAAAAAAGTTATTGGTGATAGGGGTCAGGGGGCCGAGTTCGGCATCAACAGAACCTCACCAGCCTGTAACTTCTGTCTCAATCAGCGAGATCGCCGGTACGATTTTAAATGGACTGTTTTTTGACTCACTCGACGCCGATCTCGCTCGCATGGACCGGATCAATCGAACGCTTTCAGTTTTATCGGAAGACGAACTGTTACAACAGCCCGATCACTTACGAGTGATCCCACTTCTCAGCTTGAAGCCTTCAGAAGAGATCGGTGATCTTGCGATTTGTCAACTCAGTCGAATTCCGTCGGCCCTTCGCCACCTCCTAAAAGGAATCGGCCTATCTGAAGACCGGGGAAAAGATTTGCTCAGTTATCTTTCGTTCGAACCCAAGTTCATTCGAACGTTATTGGAGCTCGGTTACGAGGACACCCTTCGCCATAAAATAGAAGTTCTCGAATTCTTTGAGCGCAGCGAAGATCCTCGAAAAAAAGAAAGAGGCCCCGAAACGGAGCCTCTGATCGCGACGAGCCCTTAAATGACTCCAAAGTCGAATTTGTCTTAGTAAACTCTAGCGGCCGTGCCGTGATCCAAAATCATTTGAATTAGTCGCAAGTAGGCTTGTTGATTCGTCAGGCCCTCTTCAGAAATCATTTGACCGGTGACTCCAATTTCCATCAGCTCTTCTTTTGTCAGGAAGTAAACATGAACTTGGCCATTGTGCCCGCGAAGTCCGGCAGTGTCCTCTCGACCAATTTTCATGCAATCCACCTCTGAAATTTCACCTAAATAACTCGACATCACTAGGCCCTCGCCAAGTGCCAAGCTGATATCTTTAACCAAGCAAATGCCCATTTCTGAACCAGGGATCGGTCGGCCTGGAGGTTCTTTGGCGACGGGCCGACAATGAACTGGGGGTGTTGGATTTGGATTGGGATTGGGAGATGGGTCCGGTGGAGTCGGAGGTTTCACGCGACCCGCAGTTGGATCGACCCACTCGTTATTGGCTCCAGGCACTGCGCCACTAATAGCTCGATACTCTCCAGCATCCAGCGCGCCTGTCACGGCGACATCGCCAAGCTCATCGTCACTGGGACAAATGTCAGGCGGATCCGTTTCATCAGGTACACCGGTGTCACCTGTTGGCCGTTCAATCTGCGCTTTCGAAGCTGATTGGAGGTCATCAAATCTCACGGCCGTGCGATCACAAGCTGTTAGCGCCATTGCGATCATTAATAGAATCATTGGCTGGTAGGTTCTTAAAGCTGACTTCATAAATTCCTCCGATTTGTTCTTTTTTAGACTAACAAACCAAAGCCGCAGTTTCCGTTTACAAATTTGGCCGGATTCAGGTCAAACTTGGTGGAATCTCTTCAGAGCTGAGGTGCTACACAGTGGCATCTGGCGGCATCAGCTCGCATATATGCGTTCTCAAAAAATAATTGTATCTAAATAAGGCGATGTATGTATTTATGTGCGCTCACGTCGTTCTGGATTGTCATTAGATATACTTTTGTCTACTCCGAATGGCCCCCCAAGCTTTTATAGGAGGCACAAAATGGGAAAAAAACTTTACGTCGGTAACTTGTCTTACACTGTTGATTCAAATCAATTGAACGATCTTTTTGCTCAAGTTGGTACAGTTGATTCTGCCAACGTGATCATGGATCGCGACACTGGTCGCAGCAAAGGTTTTGCATTTATCGAAATGTCACAAAATGAAGAAGCTCAAGCTGCTATCGAG
>CALCCV010000131.1 GCA_937900305.1 uncultured Pseudobdellovibrionaceae bacterium
TCCCTACACGACGCTCTTCCGATCTACATCTTGGCTTTTCAAATGGGCCGTCGAAAAACCTTGAGTCAAATGTCGTCTCTTCTCATCTTTCACTTACGACAACTGCGATTGCTATTCTTCGTCAATCCCTCAAATGCCGAAGTTCCTTTGGTGACCCAGGTCGAGCTGCGAGATTTTTTGGCGACCTTCAGCACTTACAAGATGGACAGCCAATTCGAAAAAGCCTTTCGTAAATGTTTAGAAGAGATGTGCGAAATGGAAGTTTTAATCGAAACCAAAGAGGCTTCCGGTGTTTTTGAAATTTCGGCGATCTGTGATCTGCTTTTGCCTGCCGATCAGATTCAAGCTTTTCACGCTCGAATTTTAAACTATTTTTCCGCAGCACCCATCCCCACCGGTCGACTGAACTCCGATAAGGATGAAACCTCAGAGAATGTTGGACAGGAGATCTAGATGCTCGATAACGGTTATTCACTGGCCAAAATTGAACTGCTCAACTGGGGCAACTTCCACGGCTATCAAAAGTTCAATTTGAAAAATGATCAGGGCTTTGGCCCCTTGTTTTCACCCCCTCCCGCTTCAGCCATTTTAGGCATCAACGGCTCAGGTAAATCGACCTTGATCGATGGGATCATGATGACGCTCCTGCCGTTTGAAAAATCTTTGAAGTTAGGAGTGACCAATGATGCAGAGACAGGCAGTGGCGGAGGCCGAAGCATCAAGGACTATGTGCTAGGGAAATTTGCTTCGACGGATGACGGCCAGAGCGCAAATCTCGGCAAGATCTACGGTCGCAGCGAAGGTTGCTCAATCTTTTTTCTCGTTTTTCAACACAACCGATTTCCAGATCGACTCCTTTCAGTCGGTAGGATCTGGTGGTTTCAAAGTCACCGAGTCATGGATTCCAACCTGGGCTTTATTCGCTACCAAGATCTCAGCATGGCCGAGCTTTGCGCGAAGGAACAGGTCCCACGAGGGCCCAAACAGTTCAAGGATAGTGCCAAGGCACTGCCATTTCCCCTACAGATTTTTGAAAGTGCGGAGAGCTACTTCACGGCACTCAGTGGGTCCCTTGGACAGATCAGTCGTGATGATTTGAAAATTCTGAATCGAGCTTTTTACGTCAAGTCCATTTCCCAAATCGATCAATTCATTCGCGAAAACATGCTGATTGAGGAGAGCAGTCCGAAGTTAGACATCCTGTTAGAAAATGTGCGCAATGGACGCGAGATCGCCCATGCCATAGATCACTGCGAACAGAAAATTCGCGCTATCGAAAAGATCATCGGAGCGTTGAAAAAACTTTTGGCATCCGAAGCTCTTCGAGATGAACTCGAGATCAAAAAGAAGCTTCTGAGTCTTTACAAAGAGTGGATTCAATTGGAGGACGCCAACGAAGAGCTGAAAGCCCTTGAAAAGGAGATCACTGATCTCAATCGCGATTTGCCGCGGGTGCAAAATGAAGTGACGACGGCCAACGGTCGAACGCAGTCTTTGAAAGCGCAACTCTTGCAAAGTGATCTGGCGGGCCAGATCTTGCAAATCGAAACTGAAATCAAACATCTCCGCGAAAAGCTTTCGTGGTGGGAGAGCGAACGTCTGCGTTTTTCGTCGATGGTGAAAAACGCAGATTTAAAGGTTCCGCTGCGCGAAAAAGATGTCTCCATTTTCCAAGATGACATCAGTAAAAATAAGACTCAGTGCCAAGCGCGGTGGACCAACGAGAGTGCGGCGCTCGAGGGTTTGCGAGAAAAGAAGTTCATCATTGATGGCGAAGCCAAACGTCTAAAAATGGATTTAGATCATCTGGCACAGGCGAAGACTTTTATTCCTCGAGAACTTTATGCCATCAAAGAGAGTCTCATCGAAGATCTAGATATTCCTGCTGACCATTTGGCCTTCGTCGGCGAACTCATTCAGGTGAAGGACGATTTCAAGGGTCAACGGCGTGCCGTGGAGTCGGTTCTTTTTCCGATTTCTCGCAATCTGCTCTGTCATCCGAAAGAATTGACTCGTGTGACAAAATGGTTGGACGGTCGGGGGTTGAAATCTGACGTCACCGTCAAGCGGATCTCCAACGATGAACTCGCCGTTCTGTTTGGCAAGCCGGACTTTTCAGAAGACTCTATTCTGTCGATGATTTCTGTTTTGGAACTCAATAAGAATCCCTTTCGAGATTATCTTTGGCGCTGGCTCGCCGATGTTTTTGACTATCGGCTGGTTGAAGTCGGAACCTTCAAAACGTCCGAAGGAAAGCTCGTTACGCCAGAAGGTTTGGTGAAAACGGATTCACGCACGATGCGCAAGCTCAAACAGGGCTTTTCCTTTTCCTTAGGTTGGGACACGCAAGAGCAAGTGGCGGAGCTGACGCAAAAGTTAGTGACTCTCAACACACAACATTTGAACACAGTGAGGGATCTCGCTACGGGACAGACCAGTCTCAAGGCCCTGGAGGATCGCCTGGTCGCATTGCGGGACTTGGCCAGCTTCAGCTCTTTTGAATTTCTCAAGAGCGAAGAGACTTTGCTTTACATTGCCAAGCAGGAGGCTCGCAAAGACTCCTTGATTAAAGGCGATAAAGACTATCAGAAACTGCGTGAAGAAGCTCGTCGGGCCGAAGAGCTTGAACGAAATCAGCGCCGTCTGCTGGCCGATTTAGAATCAAAGGGCCGCGCGTCCACGCTTCGTGTGGAAAAACTAAAACCCATGGTTGCTAAGCGCACCAAAGACATTGCTCAGAGTGAGATTCATGCCGAGCTTTGCACTCAGTTTGGCAGTTTCGAGGCGCTGGAAGAGAAGTTGCGTGATTTTCGTGAACACATTTTGCAAAAAGGCCTCTCACTTTTGAAAGAAGATGCTGATCTGGCCCAGGAGCTGCGAAAATTGGAGAGCAAGAGAGACGAGAGCATCAGTCGAGCCTCCGCCGAGGTGGTCAGCTATCAACGAGCCTTTAACGATCCCAATTTACCAAGTGCGCTGACCCTGCAAAAAGGCTTCGAAGACTTTCAACAAACCTGGCAGGCGGCTTTGGATCGTTTGATCAAAACAGATTTGCCAACGGCGCAAGACAAATGGCGCAAATTTTTTGATCAAGTTTTGATGGATTCGGTCAAAGACATGGTGAACGAAATCAAGGCCAAGTTTCACGGTATTGAACAGAGCATCGAGTCCATTAACGAAGTATTGAAGCTCGCTAACTTTGAGGACTTATTGACCGAACAACGTTATTTGAAGATTCACTCACAAACTTCGCAAGACGAGCGTGTGCGGAAGTTTCGCCGCCAGATGACCGAGGTCGAAAAAATTCTCGGCCCCACTCTGCGAGTCCAAATGGAAAGTCAAAGTCAGCCGATCATGAAGGCCCTTCAAGAATTTGTCGAAAAATTGCAAGAAGATCCAAACTATCGTGCCTTCGTCACCGATGTCCGTAATCATTTTCAGTTCAAAATTCATTCCCTACGTCGCAAAGAAGATGGCATGGATGAGATCGTAGAAATCCTAACCGGTGCGCGCAAAGATGCAAAGAGTTCGGCCCAAACCACGCAGCTGGCGTACACACTGTTGGCCTCTTGCTTGGCTTATCGTTTTAAAATTCATGACCCGGTTTTGGGTCAAGACACTCCACGAATTTTGATTCTTGATGAATTTGGCGGTAAGTTCGACAACGAAAAGCCGCGCGAGGTTTTGAAACTTCTAGCTAAGATGGGATTTCAGGCCATTTTGGTCAGTCCAATGTCAAAGGGTGACCTCCTGGCCGAGAGCATTGGCCAGTTGGTTTTGGTTCACAAAGCTTCCGCTGAGCGTTCCAAAGTGCAATCCTATCCAATTTCTTCGAGGCAGGATTTTGAGGCGCTTATGAAAAAATTTGCTGGTCCAACGACGTCCCTAGCGCAAAGTCCATCTGCGAGAGCTTGAGATGAATATTTTAGATTTCGAAGACTTTTTAACTGTGGCAGAAAAGCAGTTTCTGCTCGATGGCGCCACTCAATTCAGTTTTCCGATTCGCAAACGAGGAGCGTGGCCGGATTTTTACAGCCGACTCGAGCAGGAGCTGCAGACACATGGCGATCTAAGAGTTCTAAGTTTTCGACAAGTGCGAGAAGGGTTTGCCAGGCTGTCCAGACCGTCAGTGCTTGGTTTTGACCTCGGCACTCTTTTGCGACACCGGCCGCACCTCTCCCTTTTGCGAGCTGAATTTCAGAGGCTTGAGACAGACTTCACCTTCATCGCGGTGTTCTCATTTCTTCGTCATCACTTAGGTGAAGCCTCGCAGAATGTGATCGAGACGCGCGCTTGCTTTGAAGTTTTGCAATACCTCATTGACCATTCGGATCAAGTCGCGGGCCTTCTTCCGCGCCAAATTCCTCATGGACAGTCCACCAAATTGATCGGTAAAGCCCCTCTTTTACTCAGCCTGTTTGCGTTTTGGCGTGAGTCGACGGCGACGTGGGCAGATTTTTTCGCTCACTTCAAAATTTTAGACAAACCTTTGGAATTTCGCTTCTACGCGCCGATTTGCCGTTATGACAATCAGTTGTTGCCCTGTCTCCACTCGGTGCTGGCCACTGAATGGCAAGACCGCTATTCATTTGCTGAGCTTCAAGCCACCTTGATCGTTGAAAATCTCGAAACATTTTTTAGCTTAGAGACAAAGGTGAAAAACACTTTGTTAGTTTGGGGGGCGGGCTGGCGAGCCACGCAAATTAGATCTCTGCTCAATCGCCTGCCCAAGCCAATTTTTTATTGGGGTGACATCGACAAAGAAGGTTATGAAATTTTTGGCTGGCTCCGCAATCTCGTGCCGGACTTAGTGCCTTTGTTGATGTCAGAAGACATCTTCGACAAGTGGAAACACCTCTGTCAAAAGCGCGAAGTTTACCTAGGCCCCTATCGCAGCCTAGGCGAGCTGCAGGACGTTTACGAAAAAGTTTGTCAAAGTGGTTTGCAAATTGAACAAGAGCAGATCCATGAATCTTGGCCTTTTGACCCGCGGTTGGCGTGAATTTGAAATCTAGGCGCTTTTTGCTTGGTGTTTTACGGGGAGGCGAATGACAAAGCGGGTGTTCGGGCAACTATCGTCTAAGAAGAGTTCGCCTCTATGCCCTTCGACAATGCCCTTGGAGATACTGAGTCCCAAGCCTGTGCCGCGCCCGATGTCCTTTGTCGTGAAAAATGGGCGAAACAACTTTTCGCGAATCTTTTCAGAAATGCCGTGGCCACTATCGGTGATCACAATTTCCACGAACTCACTTTTGTTTAATATTTCGAGCTGCACCCAGCGCTCACTGAGATTTTCAACGGCGTCTCGGGCATTGTTGAGCAAATTCACTAACACCTGAGAGAGTTCGACCTCCCGGGCATCTACTCCCAGACCTTCTCCGAGAGATTTTATTCTGAGTTCGATACCATGATTGAGAAAACGTTCACGACAAAAGCTCAATGCATCTTCGACGAGATCCTTTAAGCAGACGTGCTGGAATGGATCGTCGCTTCCATCGCGGGAGAAAGATCGGAGACCTCGAATGATTTTGGCGATTCGGTCGGTGGTTCCGATCACGTCGGTGAGCATACTAGAGATGAGGTCTTCACTGAGGGGTTTTTCTTCGAGGAGTTCGCGAATTTGATCAGTCAGAGTCCGAATGACCGCCAGCGGGTTGTTAATTTCATGTGCGATGCCAGCAGCCATTTCGCCAAGTTCCGCCATTTTGCTAGTGGAAATGATCTTCGCTTTTTGTTCGTTCAGTATTTTCTCGGTTTGGTGAAATTCAGTCATGTCGCGAATGAAGAGTGGAATCACTTTTCGACCGCCGAGATTCGCGATGGCAAAAGTCACTTCAAGA
>CALCCV010000132.1 GCA_937900305.1 uncultured Pseudobdellovibrionaceae bacterium
GTGTTCAACCCAAGCTATTGAATCCACAGGCGACCGACAAATTATAGAAAGAGGCTCACCGCTGTTTAAGTGTTGAAACGTGTCGAAATTTTTGACACGTGCGCTGCGGTATGGGCAGTTTATTTTTCTTTCGATGTCAGCTAGTGCAAAGTCCTTGTGGACGTGTGATTCTTGGCACCTTCGTTGCTTTCTCTCTGTCTATGGCAAAGACAGCTCAAACCCCTCTGCAAAAGTCCTCGCTCGCCAGTCAGCTTTCTGAAGACATTCGGCGCCAAAATGAAGTTGGCACTCGTCATTCGATAGATGGAGCTGTGGGAGCTGATCCATCTGTGGAAACTCAAATTTACAACGCTCTTTTTGTTGACGTGAACGTTAAAAAAGCGGTCGCCCTCGCCTTTTCTGACGGCGCTGGGCCCTTGAGTGTGATCAATGCATTTTTAGGGAGTGGTCAGTTGGCGCCGGCCGAACAGTTGATTGAGGCGATTTTAAGAGAGAACATTTCAAAAAATGAGCGCTCTGAAATTTTACTCACACTGGCCCGTCTTCACGCGTATCGGGGTGAGTGGCAGAAGTGCATTGCCGTTGCGACGGAGGCCTTGGAGCAAGAGCCTTCCAGTCTGCCGCGAACGGCGCTGCTCATGGCTCGAGCCGTCGCCTGGTTTGAGACCGAACGCATCGATGAAGCCGCGCGGGACTTGTTTCCGGTGAGCTCTTCGGCTGCGATCTATCCTTTTTCAGTCTCAGTTATCTATGCGCAATGCCTAGAAATTCGAATTCAAGCGCTGCGGGGTCTGGTCATGGAAGCCAAACAACAATTGCAAAAACTGTGGCAGATCCTCGGAAAAGCCAATCGTCTGAATCCAGATTTTCTCTTGGCTTTGGCCCGCACGGAACTTTTTTTGTGTCGTGTGTTTGGCGACGTCAGCCGGCCCTGGGCGACGGCAGGGTTGCTCATCGCCAGAAGTTTGGGGCAAGAGGTTTATGTCGGACTGGCGGGTCTAGAACTCGCCTGCTCAGCGCCAGAGGCCGCAAAACCAAATGCTTTCTTTTTGAAGCAGTTTGTCTTTCCTTACCTAGGTCAACAGCCTGTGTTGAAGAAACACTTTGATGAAATCAAAGATCATTCACCCTCAACGATGACCGCAAAGATGATGTTAAAGGCGCTGACCCAAAACTCTCCGAATCTCAGCGACGAAGGTGTCAATGAACTCGTGACTCGCGGGACCACGCAATTGTATTTTTCTCAGGCCCGAGCACTTGTGCAATTGGATCGGTGGCATTTTTCTTTTGTCGATTCCGAACAGTTCCATAAGGCGCTCCAGATACTTTCTAGTCGAGAGTCGATGAGCAAAGCCGAATTTTTTCGACGTCTGTGGGGAGAGCAGAAATATCAAGCGCAGTTGCACGATGCCCCCATCTACAACGTTCTGTCGCGATTGCGTAAGCTCGGCTTGCAGGTGGGAGTTGAAAAGGGCCTTCTTTTCACCCACAATTTTTTTGTCGTGGATGAAGCCAAGAGGGATGGGACGTGAAGAATTGTTACGGGATCGTTCTTCTCATCATCCTTTTTAATCACCCGGCCAGGGCTTTTCTCAATGGATCTTGCTCCGCCGAAGGAGAGGTGAAGTCGATCGAGGTTCGGTGGCAGAATGACCAACAGGAAGTGATGATTGACGGAAAATCTCGTCCCGCGGCCCTCTTTCGCACGGGCAGTCAGAGTTCATTTTTGAGCTGGCTCGTGGAAGCGGAAGAAATCAAGGGTCTTCAGCAAAAATTTCTTTTGAGGATACCTTCACCAGGTTCAGTGTCGGCAAGTTTAGAGGCATTTGCAGTGACGGCAAGGAGTCAGCGAGACCTTTTGGGTGGCCAGACGCCGAAGCTCGTCTTTAAAAAGAAATTAAAATGTCACTTCGTCGAAACGTTGCCAGAGGAGACAACGCTCGGGAGTGATGTGAAAGGTCCCGAGACGGGCCTTGTGGCCACGTTTGATAAAGCCTCGTCACCTCAGCTTGTGGCAAACGATCAGATTTTTCCATTTTTAACACGACTTAGAATTAGCAAATTGCCCAACCAGTCCTACCGCGCCCTGTTTCGGAATTTTGTGGTTGAAGCAGGTGACCTTTCAAAGTGTTCCCGAAGTTTGCAAATTGAATATAAACAAACATTTTCGTTTTTCAGATTTGCCGTCGCCGATTATGACAAGAAATTGAGAGAAACTCCTTCCGATGAATCCGTATTGCAAGAACGAAAAGAGATTCAGGCAATGGGTGAATTTCTCATTGAGGTTTTGCAAAAAGCTCGAACAGAAGGGGATGAGTGTTTTGGACAAATGGCAAAGGTGCATCTCCTGAATTCGGTGGCCTTCACAATGGAAAGAAATCAGAATTTCGTATCTCAGACACGAGACGCTCTTTTGGGCGGATTCGAACTTCAGTTGATGACATTGGCGCTTTTGCAAAATGAAAAAACGATCCGGTTTATTTCGGCTGATTCGCGGAGCGATCAAGATTCACCGTTGGGACGACGAACGGCTGATGGAAAACCTCTCATTCAAGGATTCTACAATTGCCAAAATCGAACGATGCATCTCGATGCAGAAATGGATCCCTCTGACTTGGCTGGTCTTTTTTTGCACGAGATCACGCATTTCTTTTTTGACACCGACGGTCCGAATCAAGAAGCTTCTGCCTCGCTTCTATTGATTGATGAAACCTTAGCCGCCGTTACGGCAGCCTTTTTTCAAAAAGCAATGCGCGTGCGGGCGGGTGAAATCGAAACATTGTCCACGACTGAGAACTTCAATCCGCTAGCTAGATTTTTTGATCCCGTTGGTTTTTTTTCGAGGGCGTTTGACGTTCTTGAATCTGGCAAAATGCCTATCACCCTCCAGGCATTTATGGATCAGACCTTTTTTGCAAAAAAAAATGAGAATTTGTCACCGATTGTTTCAAAGATGATCGAGTCTTCTTTTGCGGAGGTGACTAAATCTCACTTTAAATTTGCAAGTGAAAGAGAAAGGGATCAGTTTTCCGAAAACACGAGCTCATTGGCTTTGGAGGCCAGTTTTTATCCTCTCGGAAAACAAATTGAGAAGGCCTTCACTCTTCGGCTGGGCAACAAGCCACTCAGTCTGTTTTCGAAATTGAGTCCGAATCAGATCTATTACGTCGACACCCGAGCGGGTGTTCTGTATTCATCGAATCTCGCAGAGGCTTATGGGTGGCTTCAGAAAATTGTCGAGCGGGCGGAGGGAGGGGCCTCGCGTCAGTGCGAGGCCCTCACTCAAGCGGCAAAAGCAGATGACCTTCATGGCTATCTCGGAATCGGCGTCGTTGACGAAGATTTTGAACGTTCCGGCAGAGGCACCATCATGCCAGGTGCTCCGAGCACTGCGATGCCTGGCCGGGGCACCGTGATGCCCGGCGGCCGGGGGACTGTGATGCCATCGGCTCCTCTGCGTTTATGTATTCATGGCAACGAAGGGATCTAGTTGCCTTCTCCTTGGGGAGTGTAGACCTCAGTAGACAAAATGGACACGACGGATTGGAGATTGTTGGGATCGTTGGGATTTTTTGTCGGGTCAACAAGTCTCAAGATTTTGCCTTCGAGGTGGATAACTTTTTGCGATTCTCCATTCGTGTCCCGGCAATTGAAGTCCGCGCTATAGCGAAGTTCAGCCTCTTCGGATTCCTCAGTCGCAACAGCAACAACTTGGGTTTCGTTAGTGACGGCGCACTGCAAGCCTCGTCGATTTTCAAATGGAGCGATGAGAGCTTGAACTTGTGGCAAAGTTTCTAGGTGAGCTGACACCAACTTGGCCTCGCGCTCGAATGAAGCAAAAGCACTCAGTGACGAGAATAGACTCAAAGTAATAATTAAAGTTTTCAAAATTTGTCTCCTTGGTTCGTTAAAGGGATATTAAAATGAAATCCCGAAAAGGAGAACAATCGTGACCTATCAGCACCAGTGCCAAAAAGTGGCAGTCGCGCAACTTTTCGACACTGATATCCAGGATATCTAGTCGGAACGGTGCACTGGTCATTAGGGTGATTTAAAAAAGGCTTCGCAGGCACGAGCTAATTCTTGGAAGGTTTTCAGCTGACGAAATTCCATGTGGTAAGCCAGATAGATTTCATCTTTAAAGGTTGGTGCTGATTTGACGGGTGCCAATGCCGAATGGGCCAGGGAGGCAACCCGACCCGGAAGCACGCCCACGCCCACACCTTCGGCGACCATACTGGCCACGACATCCAGGTTGGGAGAGGTGATCGTCCTTGAAAACTCGACTTTTTTTCGTTTTAATTTTCTCAAAATATCTTGGGATTGCAGCAAATCGGGTTCGCAGATCAGGATTTTTTCATTTTCAGGTTTTATTTTTTTACTTTGCCAGAGGGTCACTTCGTCTTCGCACAATTTTCGTAAAATCAGATCGGGGTGTCTGTGGGGATTAACCACAACACCCATGTCGATCTTTAAACTCAAAATGCCTTCGGTGATTTTGCGTGAAAGATCGTGGACCAAAGAAATTTCGAGCTCTGGGTTGTCGACCAAAACTTTCGGCAAAATTTTGGCCCAGGAAAAGTGGGCGACGGAGGCGTGGGCCCCTAAGCGAATATGACCTTTGACTTCACTCGAGGCCCTCTGAAGACTAGATTGCAACATAGTCCAATCTTGGTGAATTTTCTGAGCTTGATTTGAAAAAAGCTTGCCGGCGGGAGTGAGCTCAACCCCCCGCTTAGAGCGGATGAGAAGTCTTTGGCCCACCAATGCTTCCAATCTCTGCAAAGAAAGAGAAAGGGTGGGTTGAGTGATTCCGAGGCGCTCTGCCGCTCGCGAGACATTGCTGGTGGCGGCGACTTCGATGAAATAAAGAAGGTCTTGTGGATTTGGTAACATTGCCGGAATCTATCATAAATTTGACCAATTGAAAGGATCTGATCTATTAATTTTATTTAGAGCGTCCTTAGGATTATCTTTGGCCATTATCAAGGAGAGAAAATGATAAAAAGACGACAGTTGATCCAAAGTGGAGCCGCCGTGTTTGGTTTGTTGGGATTGGCGAAAGTGAACGAGGCGAAGGCTCGAGAGTTGTGTGGGTTGACTCCGAAGCAAACAGAGGGTCCATTTTATCCCATTCAAAATCAAGCCGACAAAGACACGGATCTGACGTTTGTAGACGGCTCAGGTGGAGTCGCGCTGGGAGATGTCGTCTTGGTGCGGGGAGTGGTGAAAGATCAACACTGCGTGCCCGTCAAAGGAGCTTTGGTTGAAATTTGGCAAGCTTGTGCAACGGGAAAATACAATCACCCGGCCGACCCAAACACAGCCGCGCTGGATCCAAACTTTCAATATTGGGGCAAAGCCGTCACGGACGCCGCCGGAAATTATCAGTTCAAAACGATCATCCCTGGCGCCTATCCGGCCTCTGAAGATTGGATGAGGCCGCCGCACATTCATTTCAAAATTGCGGCCCTTGGTTATCAGGAATTGATCACTCAAATGTATTTTTTTGGCAATGAGTTCAATAGCACGGATTTGATTTTACTCGCCATTCCTGAGTCCGAGCGCGACAGCGTCATCGTCGATTTCAAGGTTCCCCAGAGGTCGGACCGGGGTTTGCCCGTGGGCCAATTTGACATCTCAATCCGCAAATTGATTTAACCGCTGGAGCACTTCGGTATTGCCGATTCTTATTCTTTGTACTCATCGTGAAAGCGCCACCAGAGGTAGGGCTTTGATTGAGGCCAGCCGGCCGGAGAATCTTCCCACGTTTCTTGGCGTCCCCACGGGGTGATGTCGAGGAAGGACCACGGAGTTCCTAAATACTCCACCCCTCGAC
>CALCCV010000133.1 GCA_937900305.1 uncultured Pseudobdellovibrionaceae bacterium
AAATCATGGCCATAAATAAAATAAAGACCGATGAAGGGCTGAACAAACGCCCATGTCGACAGCAAGATCATGCCTAAGCATTGACCCACGAGTCCCGTCCCGGCCACCAAAAGACCGCAACTAAAAAGGCCTCCCTGCATGGAAATGCTCATCATGGGACCAATTTTTTGACCGGCCGGAGACAGGGATTTCAATAGGGCCGAAATTCCAGATATCTCCATCGCTGACCGAGCGCGATTCCAGCGTCCCTCGCTCAAGGGCAAACTTCGACACAAGAAAAAACCTTGATTGAGTGAAAGCAGGTGGCCGCCCAATGGAATTTTCAAACCGTGCACCGCCGAACCAATCACGATCTCCGCTAACGACAAATAGACCGCCAGTGAAGTCTTTGCGGCGTCTTTTGACAACACTTCAGACCCCGACTCCACCTTCATATCCGCATCTAGATTCAGATTCATCTTCATCGGTGTTGCCCCTTCCGGCGCAAATGGAGTCTTCATTGATAGGTTTTCAGAGGGGGAGGGTCAAACGAAAATTCTCGGACGATTCCAAGATCTGACGGGAACTCTGACGAGTCGTCTGACGTGAAAATCGACGAGAGATTGACAGGGCGCTCATCGTCGGCCAGAACTTTTCCATATGTCAAAGATTGTAGAAATGGGCCAGACCAACGAAGCTCCGAAGTGGGGAATCGCGGATCTCGAAATTGTTTTCGAAGATGAGTCCCTTTTGGTTGTGAATAAGCCAGCGGGTTTGCCTTCGCAAGACACGGTGGACGAGCGACGCCTCAGTTTGTACAGCCTGTTGCAGGACTCGCAAAGATGGCCTTACTTGGCGCTTCATCATCGATTGGATGTACCGACGAGCGGCTTGATTCTGTTCGGCAAAAAAAAATCAGCGAATAAGGCCATCGGCCAGCTGTTTCAAGAAAAAACATTGAAAAAAACTTATTGGGCCGTCACTTGTGGTGAACCCGGCTCCGATACTTTTTATCGAGACTGCTTTCTTCGGGCCGTGAAGTCGACAGGTGGCAAACAATTGATGCGTGTAGTGAATTCCGGAGGGGATCCTTCGCGCACTGATTTTTCGGTGCTGAGTCGGTCCGCGGGACATGCCCTCGTTGAGTGTCGACCTCAAACTGGTCGCATGCACCAAATCCGAATTCATTTGCAATCTCTTTCGCTACCGATTGCCGGCGATGCGCTCTATGGGCGGGTGGATCGCCGCTTTCCTCGGCTCCAATTGCACGCCCGCTGCTTAGAGTTTGCTCATCCAGTGACTCATCGACCTCTGCGACTCGAAGCTTCACTGCCACAGGATATGAAGCTCGTGTTGGAACGACTCCATTTGCAAGCGCCCGGCTTCACTGAGTCGTAATTCCCTTCCTTTTTTTTCGGCAGTGACAATTGCGGGGACAGCCATTAAAAATTGTCGACCAATTGAGTGAGGTTGACAATGAGTGATATTTTTGGAGACGATAAGCCGCAGACCAACGCTTCTGATTTTGCAAAACTTTTTGAGACGTCGCAAAAATCAGTCGGTCACAAGTTGGCAGTTGGTGACAAGATCGAAGGCGAAATTCTTTCGATCGGCAAAGAAGAAGTTTTTGTTAGCACGGGCACTGTTCAAGATGGCACCGTTGTTCGTCGGGACCTTTTGAATGAGCAGGGCGAATTTTTACACAGCGTTGGCGACAAGCTCAATCTCTTTGTCACGCTCGTTAAAGGCGGCGAAATTCGGTTGTCGCCCAAGCCCACTTCTAAAAATCTTTCAGATGACCTCGAAGATGCTTTTGATAAGATGTTGGCCGTTGAAGGTCGCGTGACTGAACTCACGAATGGCGGTTTTCGCGTGCAGGTTTTGGGCAAAACAGCGTTTTGTCCCATCAGTCAAATGGATCTCAAATTTGTCGAAAAGCCAGAACTTTACCTCAATAAAAAATTTGAATTTATGATCACTCAGTTTTCAGGCGGGGGGCGAAACATCGTGGTGTCACGCCGGCGCCTGATGGAAGAACAGAAAGAAATCGCTTCGCAGGACTTTTTTGAAACTCAAAAGCCGGGCACTGTTCTGTCGGGGATAATCACTCGCCTTGAGAAATATGGAGCCTTCATTGATTTGGGGGATGGCATTGAGGGACTGGCTCATATCTCAGAATTGAGTTGGGCCCGGGTTCAAGATCCAAGTGAAGTGGTTCAAGTGGGTCAAACCGTGCGCGCAAAAATTTTAAAGCTTGAGCCAGGGACCAAAGATTTGCGAATTTCACTTTCGATCAAACAGGCAGAAGAAGCCCCGTGGGAAAAGTTGCCCAG
>CALCCV010000134.1 GCA_937900305.1 uncultured Pseudobdellovibrionaceae bacterium
TCTACACAGGCGAAGACACTCTTTCCCTACACGACGCTCTTCCGATCTGTGAGGCCAAGACTGCAATCGCTCGCGCAGGCGATCGAGATCATAAGCGCTTTTGATTTCTTCAATGTGGGCTGGGGGGCCCGGGCGAAAGCCATCCATTCGACCACTTACGCACAGCTGGGCTGATGGCAGACGAAAGGTGTGGCTGATCCACTTTTCACTTTCGTAGTCTGTGAAAGCGAGTTCTCGCTGTGCTTGAATTTTGCGATGAAGGTCTTCTCCCACTCGAGGCAAGTGGCCATATCCTGAGTGGGTTTCAATGTGACCCTGGCGGGGCGCGGGGAGAGCAAAATCTGAGACCGACAGAAGCACGGATTTTTTCACACCTCACACTATCGGGGAGGGGCAGGAAAAAGTCCATTCTCTGGTGATTGACACGGACAACAAGCTGTTCTTGAGGCTGGTGGATGATCCTATAAAATAAAAATCATCAGGAGGTCGATGTATGGAACCAAAAACAAGTTTTAAAAGTTCAAATGTCTCTCAACAGGCCATCAAAACGGACTCAGCCCTGCCAGCCAGAATTTTAGAGGGTCATCGCGTGGCGATCTTGGCAACCGATGGATTTGAAAAGTCCGAACTCCTAGAGCCACGGGAGGCTTTGCTCAATGCAGGAGCTCGCGTGGATGTCGTTTCTTTGAAGGCTGGCGAAATTAAAAGTTGGTCGCACGGAGAGTGGAGCGATTCAGTTCCAGTGGATCTCACTTTGATGCAAGCAGTTGCGCAAGATTATCAAGCGCTGGTTTTGCCGGGAGGTGTTTTGAATCCTGACTCTTTGCGCACTCAGGAAGAGGTCATTGAGTTTGTGCGTGAATTTTTGACATCGGGTCGGCCGATCGGTGCCATCTGTCATGGACCGCAAGTGTTGATCGACACAGGGTTGCTGCGGGGGCGGCACCTGACATCGTGGCCGTCCTTGAAAGCGGACTTGAGAAATGCAGGCGCGTCGTGGACAGATCGCGAAGTGATCATTGACGAAAATTTGGTGACGAGTCGCAAGCCCGCCGACATTCCTGCGTTCAACGCTGCACTGGTGGAGAAAATTCGCGAATTTGGAGAAGAGAAAAAATCAGCGAATTTAGATCCGAGACATCGCAAATCACACAAAGTTTCTCCGCGCGATGAAAAGCCGCTAACGCCTTACATCTGATTTTTAGAACTGTCGCGATTTTTGATTTAGTGAGGGCTGCGGAAGGGTCGTCAAACTTGCGAATGGTCGTTGAGTTTGACGAATCACTTGTGTGCTCAAAAAATCTGCAAAGAATTAATCTATTGACAAGAGTTCCTGCCATAAATTCAAATTCGCCCCAACTGATCAATAAAGAAAATCTGGAATTTAATATCTCTGGAATTTGAAATCTAAGGAGTAGGAAGTCATGACAAAGCAATTCTTATTGGCGGCAGCCGCTGTATTATTCTGTGGACCGGCGATGGCGACGAAAGCCAGAGTTCTCAGCTTACAAGGTGCCAATCACATCGCGGACTCTCAAACCATCTTCAGAAATCCGGCGCATTTAAACTTTTTGGGTCAGTATTTGACTCTTGAATTTGGGCCAACGGCGCAAGGCAATGCAACAAAGGCCGAAGGCGGACTTTTCAGAAAACAAGGTGACGCAGTGATGGGCGTTTATTTGGGTCACCACGGTGCTACGCAAGCCACCTTGCGCGGATTGGCTCCGGCATTTGAGTTGCAGTCCAATCCCGTTGAGTTTTTCTATGGCAAAGACGACTGGGCGTTTTCAGTTGGCCTGTCGAACACAGATAACAAAACTGCAAAAATCAAGGAGACAACGGTGGTTGGTCGATTTGGAAAATCAAACTCTGACATCTCTTGGTGGGTTGGCGGAGAGGTTCTTTCAACGGCCACATCTGAAAATACGGCTGGAGTCGAGAGCAAGTACACGGGGGCACCGATGGTGAATGCCGGCGTTTATAAAATGATCGGCGACATGTCTTACCAAGGTGTTTTGGATTGGGGCAACGTTGATAAAGACAACGGCACGACGACGGTGAAAACCAAAACAATGGGTGTGACCTTGAGTGCTCTTGATCACTCTTTGAAAGCTGACAAGCGCGACATCTATTATGGCGTCAGCCTTGAGTACTCGGATTTCGAAACCGGTGATCCAAGCAAAAAAGTGAATCGCATGGCATTGCCT
>CALCCV010000135.1 GCA_937900305.1 uncultured Pseudobdellovibrionaceae bacterium
TCCAGTGAGAGCTTTGCGTTGAGCGTAAGTGTGGGCATAGGTACCGGTGATACACAGATGGCCAATGAGACTACTGAAAATGAAGGTCCCTTAGTTCAGTCTTGGACCGTCGAACAACTTTTTCATAGTCACTTCTCTTTAGGTGTGGAGCACATTCGTTCTTTCACAACGGGTATGATCTCCTCTGCCTCAATGACCGGTATTATGATGAGATATTACCTTAATTCGGCGCCAACTAAAGCAATTTCAGTAGAGGATCTATCGACCGATACCCTTGTAAACAGGGATATCGGTTACTTTTTCGCTGTTGGTGGAGGAATGGGACAATCGAGTAGACTACCTAACGATGTCGGTCTGAGCTCCAATGCTGCCGGCCTCTACGTGAGCATTCGGGCGGGAGCGGACATGCCTCTTGAGGGTCGTTGGGGCCTACGTGCAGAGCTTATATACGCCAATACGATGGTAGGTAAGGGGCACCTCAATATGCATTCCATTGGTGGCGCTTTATTTTGGATGTTTTAAGAAGGGACTGATTTATGAATATTTCTTCAATTGTTGGACTAAGCCTCGCTTGTCTTGTTTTCTTGGGTACTGCATTTACTTCCGCTGGAAGTGCTAAAGTATTCTGGGATCCTCATGCCCTACTGATTGTGATAGGCGGAACGATTGCAGCCAGTTTTTTAGGATTTTCATTTAAGCGCATGAAAGCCCTTTTCTTTATCTTTTATAAAAAGGTATTGGGAAATGAAAAGGAGATTTCTACCGTCATTGGCGAAATCGTGGATCTCGCACGTGGCTATAGGGAAAATGACACTTACCTAAAAAATAGTGCGGCCAAATTGACCCACCCTTTTTTAAGAGAGGCTGTTACAATGCTTTCAGAGGGAGGTCTTGAGCCCTCTGAGCTTGATGACATTCTGATTAAGCGAACTCGAAATACCTATCAGCGCTTTGAAGAAGATGCTGATAACTTTAGAACTCTTTCGAAGTTTCCACCTGCCTTTGGATTGTTGGGGGCAGTAATCGGTATTATTACGCTTATGCAAAATCTTGGAGGACCAGACTCATTTCAAAAAGTAGGTCCTTCGATGGCGGTTGCGCTAGTTGCCACTTTGTATGGAATTGCGGTGGCCAATTTTATTTTCCTTCCTCTTGCGGAACATCTATCTCGCTTGAATAAAATAGAGCTTAATGCTCGCCTGATGATTTGCGATTCAATTAAACTTATCAGGGCAAAGAAACATCCGTTCATGGTCGAAGAGACTTGCAAGAGCTATGTGCCTCCCGGAGAGCGTGTAGAGCAAAAATTGAAAATGGTGAGCTAAAGACATGAGAGACAACACTGCAAAAAAAATTGATGTTCAGAAGTTACCTGAAACAACCTTGGCCACGACGGATCACCATGCCGATTTTTTCAATCATAAAAGGAGTGAAGAAGGAGAAGGTCCATGGCTAGTTAGTTACGCTGACTTAATGACGCTGCTTATGGGCTTTTTTGCCCTCATCGCTAGTTTTTCCAAGCCGGATTTAAAGGCATTTGAAGAAGTCAAAAAGTCGGCCGCTGAAAAGTTTGGAGGAGAATATTCCGAGCCCTATGTTGATGTCGAAAAACGAATCAATGCCGCAATTAAGGCCTCTCATAGTGAAGAAAGTGTTACTGCCACTCGCGGATTTGATGGAGTCACGGTCAAGTTTGATGGGAAGACACTTTTCAACTCCGGCGAATTTAAAGTGAAAGAAGACGGGGCCGCAATCATTCATCAAATTGTGCGTTCCATACAGGGTGAGATCAAAGGCTATAAAGTGACAATTGAAGGACATACTGACAACGTCCCGATTGCCCATCCTATCATTTCCAGTAACTGGGAACTTTCGGCGATACGAGCAGCTCGCATTGCTCAAATATTTGAAACCGACGGGTTTTCAAAAGAGCAATTGACGATTCAAGGTTGGGGCGAAACGAAGCCCGCGGCTCCAAATGTAACAGCGGAAGGAAGCGCACTTCCCTTAAATCAAGCCAAGAATCGACGAGTGATCATTAAAATCTACAAATAAATACTCTACTGCATTTCAGAAAAATGCAGCCAATGATGGAAGCGGGGTTACATTCTTTTACCGAGGCGTTAATAAATGGACCGAGTACCGACTTTGAGTGCTCGCAGTTCAAATTGGCTCTTCGCAATAAATCAAATAATCCCCAACCAATTTTATTGGCGGCTCTCAAGAATACAAGCATTCATTGTCACAAGAGCGCTCACCCAGATTCAGGTTGCGTTATATGATCGAGATAGATCGGAAGAGCGTCGTGTAG
>CALCCV010000136.1 GCA_937900305.1 uncultured Pseudobdellovibrionaceae bacterium
CCCGATATGAACACCCGCCGCAAATCGATTTTTTTAATCCCGAGCTCAGAGTTCTTTGTAGAGAGAGCATCGCTTAGTAAAGCTTGCAGAGAGTATCAATTGGTCATTTTTTGAGAGTAAATTTGGGAGTGCGTACTCTGAGGATCAGGGACGCCCCGCGCTTTCGATTCGACTGATGGTGGGGCTTCATTTTCTGAAGGCCATGTTTGGGAAAGCGATGAGTCGGTGGTTTTAAAATGGGTGGAGAACCCCTACTGGCAATACTTCTGCGGAGAGGTGACGTTTCAACATGAACTTCCCTGTGATTTTACGACTCTGGGTAAGTGGCGTAAAAGAATTGCAGCTCAAGGCTTTGAAGATCTGTTAAAAGAAACCATTCAAACTGGGCTTCGCACAGGAGCCGTCAGACAAGAGGACTTCGCAAGAGTTAATATTGACACCACTGTTCAAGAGAAGTCGGTGACCTTCCCCACCGATGCAAGCTCCTACACCGAATGCGAGTCAAGCTCGTGGCATTGGCACGAGCGCTGGGGATTGAGCTCAGGCAAACGTACACAAGAAAAAGTCGCAAAGCTTTATTCAATCAAAACTGGAGTCCTTGGGTTAATTCATCGCTGGTGTAAAGCGGGCCGAATTTTGACCCTGACTTCATTAGCAAATGGGCAGTCCAAAACAACATGGATGCTTTTCTTACTTAGCAGCTTTCGCGCATGTGAAGGTGTAGATATGATCTGCATCTTGGTACGAAATAGTTGTCCCACGTTCGGTATTTAATATTGCGTGGGCTAAATTCGTCACCGTATCTCCGCGCGGGTGAAGTGACATTGGAATATAGTTCGTTTGCTCTTCGAACCTAAATATCACGGCGCGAGCTGTGACCCGAATTTCGCTCGAGCTGAGTGGTTCGAGCGTCAATTCTCGGTAGAGCTCTCCTTGACCGGCATCGTCGATTAGATGACCTGAATGGACGGAGATTTTGCCGCTAACAGAGTTTTGCACTTCATAACGACATTCGTAAATCGACCTCGTTCCCCAACCTGCCAGGCCGACCGAGCTAAAAAGCAAAAGACTTGTCATAAGGACGTACTGTTTCATATTGACCTCTTGTAGAGTCTTATTTTCAACGCTGTGGCGTTTTTACGAGACTGCCGGCCATTTGTAAAATTGAATGTTTTCATCATTTTTAATTAGAATTATTAATTAATAAAATTCCTCAAATCGGCGCCTCGAAGGGATTTGCACAGCCACAGCGATTGCCATTCATACTTCCTTGCATGAAGTAGAAAATAGTCTTCGTCAGCCAAGCCGCAAACGACTATTTTTTTGATCGCTTGAGACTGATTTGTAAGCTGCTTATCAGCTCCGTTTCTACAATTTTTTTTATCGGCGAGACTAGTCTATTTTTAGCCCGTACCCCAGATATTTCCAATGATTCAAACAGAACGTCACTCGCAATCGTTCTGAAGTTCTCCGAATAGTGCTCGGCGATCCAATCGGGAAGCAGTGCCCACGATGACGTTGCTTCAACAAAAGATAGAGCGACATCATAATTGTCGTAGAGGAGTGCAACATTTGGCCTTATCTTGTGTCTTTCAAAGAATGGATGAGTTTCTCCCTGCCCGAAGCCCAATAATCCCCGAGGAAGCGAAGCGGGCATCAAGGAGAGGCCTTTGGCAACTTCTGAAGCAGGATTTTTAAATTTGTTCGAAATTCTTCGGTGCACAACAACCAGAAGTTTTCGGTTAGCGAGCAAAGTGCCCGCAAGCAATGGATGAGCTTGAGGACCAAAGCAGACACCATAATCAATTTCTCCTGAAATTGCTTTTGGAACAATTTCGATAGAGCGAAGACTTGAAATTTCGGCGCGTAGCAGGGGGTGACTAGTGGCAACTTTTGCCCAAACCGGCCCCAAGAAGTAAGAGTTAATAGCAATGGGTGCCGCAAGTCGAATAGTTCCATGCATTTCCCCACTTTGACTTCGGATCTGCTCCTCGAGCTCTTGCTTTTCGCGCAGAAGTCTCTCTCCGCGTTCCAGCAGAAGGCTTCCAGCCGCATTTAGAAATATTCTTCTTCCCTCGCGATCAAAAAGAGAAACGCCAAGATCATCCTCTAGCGAGGCAATGGCATGGCTTAAGGCACTTTGGCTTATCGCGAGCACTACCCATATGCTCTTGCCGAGCGACTTCAAGGAAATAGCGGAGCTGGTGAAAATCCATTAATCTATTATGTTCATTGAATCTAATGAAAACAATCAATTTTACACAGGAGATGCTTTGTCTTATAAAACCTATCAACATGTTGATAGGTTAGGTCTTTGGCCTGACTGAAGCAATATCTCAGAACCCGCATCTAGCAGCGGATGTTGGCCTGGGCTATCGCGTGAATGACAATCTTAGTGAACCAGCTACAGTCTCGGCGGGTTTGTTTATTGAAGCGGATATGAAAGACCGGGCTGACGGTGCCTACGATAGTGTTTTTTCGCCACCGAGCAGATCGGATCGAGTTCGAACCTTCAAGTATGGTTTGGTTTTCAGCGGAGATGTCGCTTTAACGGAAGCGCTTTATTTGAATGCCAGCCGTCTTGAAATGCAAGGCGGCTATGACGCTAGAGCAACGGAAATTTACAATGTAGGGTTTGGCTATAAGTACTAGTCGTTTCTAACCCCATCGGGCCGACCTTTAGGGGAAGATTAGCTATGTTGATCTGAGAGTTTAGAATGCCTTCTCAAGACGCAAACCAGTTGAAATGGTAGAACACTTTAACTTTCTAAACTAAGGAGATACATTGAAAGCTTGGTTTCAAAAAAC
>CALCCV010000137.1 GCA_937900305.1 uncultured Pseudobdellovibrionaceae bacterium
CTGACTTGAGTTCACCACTGGAATGTGAGGAAGCGCATAGGATTCAAGCGCTAAAGCATAAGACGAGGACCAATTGTAAAGCCCTGGTTCAAAATCTTGGATCAGATAAAAAAATCGAGGATCTGAAAATTGACCCAGATGAGGTTTGAGTTTTTGAACCGTCCACCAGGCCGTCGCCAAGAAGAGATCGTTTTTACCGACCTTGGTTCCACTGCCGAGGTGATGACCATCAAAAAAACGAACATTCAACGAAGCGGCCTGTGGTCCTACCAAATTGATCAAGTGCTGATACAGCGCACTTTCCCCACTCGGAGTCGTGTCGGTCGAAATGAAGCGAATCCGCACTCCCGCCAAAGCCATGCGCAATGCCAACTGCAACGCCGTATTGGGCCCACCAGACATCGACGAGGGCTGTAACACCGGCAACAGGAGATTGAGATGAGGAGTGCCGTCCAGCTTCGGATCAAGGATCAGGTTGAGAGGATGAAGATCACAGATGATCCCGTTATAGACCACCATTTTGGGAGGAGCCGGAACTTGAGTTCCCCGAATTTTATTTTTGATTTGCCGCTGTAAATTCTGCGGCAAGGCTCTAAAGACTCGAAGTGCGATTTGTCTGAGTTTCGACATGCACGGCTCCTAAGTTGCGGCTTCAACGCGAGCTTTAACAACTTCTTCATAGCGATTAAGACCATCTTCGGCAGATCCGTCGAAGATCTTACGACCCGATTCTAAAACCACAACCCGATTGCACATGCCACTGATCATTTTCAAATCGTGAGACACGAGCACGATGATCTTCGCTTGATGCAACAGCACATCTAGGCGTTTTTTAGCTTTGTGAATAAAAGCGGCATCTCCAGCACCCAACATCTCATCGATGACCAAAATTTCAGGTTCAATCAGCGTGGCGATCGTAAAGGCCAGTCGCACCGACATCCCCGATGAATAGTACTTCACTGGTGTATCAATAAAATCACCGAGCTCGGAGAAATCGATGATCTCTTGCTCTTTGGCTTTGAGTTGATTTTTGGTGAAACCGAGCATGTAACCATTGAGATAAATGTTCTCGCGCCCCGAAAACTCTGGATCAAACCCCGCACCGATTTCGATCAAAGGTTGGACTTGGCCAGTGACATGAATTTCACCTTTGGTGGGCTTGAGAATTCCAGAAATGATTTTCAGCAACGTAGATTTTCCGGCGCCATTCAATCCCACGACGCCCAAGCGATCCCCTTGGCTGATTTTCAGATCCAATGAGTCAATGGCCTGAAGAGTCGCTTTTTTCTGTTTTACAGGCTTGCGATTCGAAAGCAGGTTGATGATGGATTCCTTGAGATTATTGGTCTTATCAAAATGCAAATCGTACTGCAGTGACAAGCCCTGGATATCAATTTCAGAATTTAGGCTCATTTTTTACTCACAGTTTAAACACGATTCTATTTTCAAATTTTTGAATGAGAGCAAAGCCCAGCGCCAGACTGAGGGCGGATATCCCGAAACAAATCAGATGAAAGTTGAGAGGTGCTGAATGACCAGTTAAAATGGGAAGACGAAAACACTCCACAAAATAATACAAAGGATTCATTTCAAACAAAAAATGAAATCTCGGAGGCGCCATATCAATGGTGTAAATGATGGGCGTAATAAAAAACAAGGCCTGCAAAATCACTGGGATGATGTGCGACAGATCTCGAAAATAGACGGTGGCAATGCTCACTCCGCAAGACAATCCCATTAAAAAGAAAAACACCATGACGAGAGTGGTGAAGGAGGAAAAGATACTTAACGACAGAATCATCTTGCCAGAGATCAAGCCCAGAAATACCAACGCCGCACCCGACAGAAGAAACGTCACAAATTCATAGGCCACACCATTGAGGACAAACGTCAGCTTTGGCACGGCCACTTTTTTGATAAAGTGTTCATTGACCAGAAACAGCCCCGGCGCCCGCGTCAATACAGAACTCACCAAACTAAAAAACAAAGCGCCCGAAAAGTAATAGATGAAATAATTTTCCACAGTGCTCTTCAAGATCATTGTGAAAACGAGACCCATCACGATGTAGTGAAGCATGGGTGCCAAGAGTGTCCAAATAAATCCCAAGTAAGATC
>CALCCV010000138.1 GCA_937900305.1 uncultured Pseudobdellovibrionaceae bacterium
GGGCGATGAAGTCATTCCTGTTAACAAAGATTCGCTAAAATCCGCTAAAGAAAATTCGAGGTTAACAAAACACGTCTGTATGGATGATGGCAACCGCGCGCGATCCGACATCGAAATTGCTGTTGACGACATCGCCAAAATCAAAAGTTAACTGGACACTTTTTCAGTTCGGGGGGAAGCGTTCCAACCTCTGAAAAATCTACTGGATTGTACGGCAAATGTCCTTTTGGGATTTTGCCGAAACATCGAAAAATTCCTATAATTTGTATCCTTCGCCAATAGATTCGATTTGGGGGACTCTGCTCTGAGTGGGACTTTTGGCACTCGGCCTGCAATGGCAGTTGTTGGGTGATGAATCCTCGGTCATCGAAAATCACCTTATGGGCACAAGGGGCCCCTGCAAAAGGGATAAAATGGGACGACTCAAATTTGCTTTGGTGGTTTTAATTTTGGCGCCGTTGATGTCAAGAGTGGTTTCGGCTGTGCCGAAACCGGTTCAGCGCTTTGACCCAAAGGTGCGAACCGTTTTGTGGACTCGCGACCAGGATTACATTTCCTTAGTTGGGTGTACGGTCGATCATCCTTCGCAAATCAATCTTCAAGTTCACATTCCTCCCAACACGGCCGAGATTGTCCTCGGAAACCCCAAGAAACCATCTCTGATTTGGAATCTAGCGCCTCGATCCACCTCTGGAAAAGTTCCAGTGAGTTTTCTGCACAGCAATCCTGGAGATACCAAGTACGTTTCCGCCCAGAGCCTCAAAGAAATTTCTGATTTTGTGCTTGTGCCACTAAAAAGAAATGCGGGCACTGAGCAAGGTCAACTTTGGCAACCTCTGATTGAAGAGGGTGCTTATGTCACGCAGAAATGCCAAAACGCTTCGGCCCCAGGTGAATTTATGATGTTTCGCCTCGTGGATTTGCAGAGCAAAAAAACGCTCGCAAAAGTGGGAATTCGTCTAGAAGACATGACGATTTTCAATCGATTTCAATTGATGACGGCCGCCGAAATTTTCCCCACAGGCAGCGAAGGCTCTGTAGATCCAAAGGCGCAAAATTTGGCGGGCCAGGTGATGTTTCGCCCTAAACAGCTCCCAGCAGAAGTGACTCCGGAAAAAGAGGCGAGCGTCAATCCTGCGGTAGCAACAAAATCTGTCGTCGCTGCTAAAAAACCTTCCATATCACTTGCGGCCACGAAAGCCTATTTGGCGAATCGGGTGAATCCCACCGACGTGGGAGAAAAGTCGGCAATTTCTTTGGGCGAGCTGGGGGTTCCACGGGGATCCGCCATCGAGCAAATCGTTTGCGTCAATAGTTCAAAGCTCAACGTTCGTGATGACAGTTTAAAAAATGTGCGATTTCAAGTCGACAATCATGACTCTGCTAAAATCTTTCAGGAGTGGAGTAAAGATAAATTTCGAAAAACGATCGCGGGCCAAACTTATTCCTTTATTAAAGTTCAGTTTCCGTCTCGGCCCTTCGGCAACGACATGGGTTGGGTGGCCGAAAATTTCATCAAGTCTCAAGTTCAATGTCCGTCGTATCGACCGACTTCACCGCAAATCGCTACCGCCAAGCCATCTGGAACTTCAGGCATCGGCCTAGGGTCGGGAAGCTCATCCAGCGGTTTACTGAGTTCATTTTTTCCCACAATCGGTCGTCCCTTTCTGTCGTACAAAGAGGGAGGTCGAATGTTTGGATCCTCTCGTGACTCTGGCCGTCGCCTTCACGCCGGAGTGGATTTGTTCCGCAATCGAGGTGAAGAGGTGCGCGCTGTGAGCGATGGCGTCGTGATTTCTGACAGATACCCCTTCTATGAAGGGACCTACGCAATTGAAGTTCGGCAGCAAGACGGCTCTGTGATTCGATATGGTGAAATTTTGGGTTTGCCCGCGCGAGGCGCTTCGATGGGCCAGCGACTGCAGGCTGGGCAAAATGTAGGCTTCGTTGGGAAAGTGGATTCTGGAAGTTCTCCGATGTTACATCTTGAGATGTATTCTGGTGCAAAAACCGGTGCTCTGACAGATCGCACGCGCTCTGGTTATTTGCGGCGAGCCGATCTTATCAATCCAACGACTCAAGTTTCCAGCTGGGAAAGAAGTACATTTGGATCCGCTTACTAAACTAAATTTAACTGAGGTTGTGTTATGAATCGAAGGGTTCTCAGTGTTTTGTCTTTTATAGCAGCCATCGGACTATTGGCAGTGCTTCTTTTCCGCGACGAGCTGTCTCAAATTTCCATTCATGCTGAATCTGCTTTGGCGGCGACTCTGCCCCAGGACGATGATAACGCCAAGGCGCCGGCAGAAAATGCAAATTCAGTGTCGGCGATCAGTTCAGTTGGAAAAAACAAAATCAATTCAAATCCAGTTTATATCAAGTCACTGAAAACCATGGTGCAGATTTTAAAGAAAGCTTCGAATTCTGTAGAAGATCTTCGTGGCCTTTACCAAGCTTTGCAGACCAGTCGCCAAGAGCCCATTCTTGCTAAAAATAAAAATCCTTACACTGGCGAGATGGTAGTCATTCGTACCAAGAGTCCGTTGCCGGGAACTCGATATTTTCATGGCCAATTCTTTGAAGCTTCGACCGGTGGACACTACATTCAACACATGTCGTTTGAATTTAAACCCAGTCCACAAGCTCTGGGCGAAGCCAACGCAGTCCTCCTGGAGGCTTTCCCGGGATTGGGCGAACCCATACGTCAGTCCGATTCAATGATCGTTTATCGCTTGAACGACAAATACAATTTGTGGATGAAAGTTCTGGGCGCCGACGAGCTGCAAGACAGTCCTTTAAACGCCTACGGACCCGAAGATGTCGGATCCGTGCGCGTGGCTTTAGAAATGGAAGTTCACTAGGACTAGTGCCGATTACCCAGCCTTAGCGCGATTCCACTAGCGGCGATTGGAGATGGCTTGATTCTTTTTTGCCAATTCCCGAAATTTTTCATAAAAATCAACGGTCTTTTTCTGCGTTTTCACAGGTTTAAAGTACACGATGGTGCCGATGTAATCGACTTTTTTAATCTCTGAACCTCGGCCCACTAAGCTGTGAATCATAAACGCAGTCGGAGAATAGTTCGAAGGTGGAACTTGATTGATGACCGTGCGAACTGATGTCTCGGCGACTGTATTTACAACATTAATCCAAGCTCGAGGAGTGTAGTCATCGGCCATCCTTTTGACCTCTGAGACGGCCTGTGTGAGGATGTCGCTCCAAGCCGCAAAAAAACCTGGAGTTTCTTCAGCCACTTCGAGCTTCGGTGGCTCAGGCTCTAAGTTTTCCACTTGTTGTTCATTTGCATGCCGCTTTTCAATTCGATCTTTGACGATTTCTTTTCTGTGCTCAGAAATCAAAAGTTCAAAGGGAACATTTTTGTCTTTGATGGCTGCTTGAATTTGATTCATGGCTTCTTTGTCTTCGGAAGACTGCACTTCACCACCGTTTGCTTTCACGGCTTTGGTGTCGAAAGAGGCATCTCTGTCCATCCAATTGTAGTACGCTTTTAAAACGTTGTAGAAACTCGGAAACCAGCTCAAGACCGCATCTTCGACAGCGCGATGACCAGATGAGATGTTTTTACCTTTGCCAGTGGCTGCCGCAAAAATTTTATTGACCATTAGAGCACGAGGGCGACCATGCAAATTCATTCCGTCCAGGACTAAAAGAGGACCATCCAAAAGGCCCAATTTGCGATACC
>CALCCV010000139.1 GCA_937900305.1 uncultured Pseudobdellovibrionaceae bacterium
CGAATCGGGGTAGGTTCAGTTTAAGCGAATCTATCCCAAAGTCACCGATGTGATTCGGTACCGCAAAAGCAGGGCCTCAGAACCTGCAGTTCCCTGACTCATCGTCAAATAGGCAATCTGACATTACTGTGTGGTAGCAGCATACCGAGGGCCGCCAGTAAACGAACGATATGGGCCTTTATTGGCATTTTGGGTCCGATGGAAAAACCGTTTTAGCAAAAAATGAACCTGAGATGACTTTAAGTCAGTCTGAGATTTCTGAAGCGGAGATGGTGGCGGGAGAGTATGGACAAGAGCAACTTCAACTAAGATTTGAAAAGGCGGCTGCGGAAAAATTTGGTCAGGTCACTGGCGCAAACATCGGAAAACAACTGGTTGTTGTAGCAAATGATAAAGCTCTTATTGCACTTTATATTAGAGTCGTGATTTTTCGCCACAGCTTAATCTGGATTTATCTGGAGCTGCGCAAATTAGAATGAGTAAATCTGTAAATTTTTTGTCGTCCCACACTGATTTTAGACAACGCTCCCGTTTCTCTTGCTTGGCGCAGAAGTCTCGATGCGGATGGTTTTGACATTGAAAGGACTTTCATTGCCTCTTCCAATTTAAAATCCTCTTCTCCAAATTTCAATTGCAGTTTTTGAATTCTTGAGTCCAAATCGATGACTGTGTCGTGGGGGCGATTGATTTTTACAGCATAAGCCCGAGTTGATATTAATTGGCAACCGTCCTTCGAATACAAAATTTGCAAAGGAATTTTGTGAACTTTGAACCAAGATCGTAGACGATAGATGGCATTTTCGACTCTTAAAATCGAACTTTCAGAACTAATTTCTTCATTGGGATATAGGCTTGTAAAGAGCGTCCCGGTTCGCATGGGTCGATAAAAGTCTTGGGTCAGTGCGGTTAGGAGCCGGTGTAGCAACTTGCCCATTTTCAATTGAGCTCCAAAGGCATCCTTGGCCTGAGATAGATCAAGAAATCTCTTTGGAAGGCTTTTACTGACTCCTTTACCTGGTATCCAATAGATTTCAGACGGGAGATCTTCATATGACCACCCCACGAGGTGCAATTTTTGACTGACATATAATGGGTAAGGAGTTCCATAGAAAACTTGATACAGGATTTTCTTTTCTCCTCCAAAGAAACCTAAATAAAAGTCGCAATCTCGGACTGTTTCCCAATTCTTGAGTCTTCCTGCTTCAGCGCGGAGCTTTTTCAATGGTTCGAGCTCTTTCAATCCTGGATTTTCAAACAGGGTTACCAGACTGCGCCATTTGCAGATCAACAGGTGATACAGAGATGAATTGTCATCGAGTTTTCTTTCAGCCTCGTTTAGACATCTTCGTGCCTCGGCATAGGATTTTTCTGAGAGATGTATTTGTGCCTTCAGCGTGGCTGTTACCACGTCCATTAAAGTGTATTTTTTTTGCTGA
>CALCCV010000140.1 GCA_937900305.1 uncultured Pseudobdellovibrionaceae bacterium
TTTACGTCGCCTACCACAATTTATTTCTTCTCAATCATCCTGCGAAATCGGCAAGCTGATATTCACAATGTATTTTCAGAAACTCAAATATTCAGGCGTGCTCCGAGCTCCAAATCAGATAAAGATAAGACCCTCAGCTCCAATCGAAAAATGAAAGTCGTTGACGTCAAAGAAGTCAGAAATAGCAGATGCAAACAAGTCCGCCAGTTTTAAAGATTTGCCGGCTCGAGGTCATAAAACTTTCGGCCCGATTGGACAAGCTGACGAAGCGGCGGAGCCAATTGAAAGCGAGAACCGCCCGTGGTCTTCGCAAACTGATCCAGTCGACTCGCGATGTGTTGGGCTCCCAGAGTGTCGGCGTATTTCAGCAATCCACCTCGAAAAGGCGGAAATCCCGTTCCCATGATCATCGCTAGATCCACTTCGTGAGCCGTGTTGACAATTTTTTCGTCAATCAAAGCGATTGAACATTCGTTGATCATCAGAAACACGCAGCGATCAATGCAATCTTGCATCTGGTGTGGTTTAGTGGGCGCCTTCAAACCAAACGCCTCATAGCAAGTGGGATCCACATCCAAGCGTTTGCCCTTGGCATCGTATTGATAAAACCCACTGCCATTTTTCTTACCCAAGCGACCACTCTTATAGATCTGGTCCATGATTCCTGGCAACTCCATACGACCAGGGAAGGCTTGACTAAAAATTTTAGCAACCTTAACGGCCGTGTCCAGTCCGACTTCATCCATCAAGGCAAAGGGTCCCATTGGCATGCCAAATTCAAAAACAAACGCGTTATCGACTTCGGCAATATCGCAACCTTCCATCAGCAAAAACACCGCTTCGGCCATATAGGGCATCAGCAATCGATTTACGATAAAGCCTGGTCCATCTTTCACAACCACGGCGGTTTTGCCCATTTTGCGACACATTTGCACGACCGTCGCCACAGTCTCATCACTGGTTTTTTCTCCACGGATGACTTCAACCAATGGCATGCGATGAACGGGATTGAAGAAATGCATACCCGCAAAATTTTCAGGTCGAGGGTGGCCCTTGGCCATTTCAGTGACACTCAAAGAACTGGTGTTTGTTGCCACAATCACATCGGGTCGGCATTTTTCCACAGTTTCGCGGATCACTTTTTGTTTCAACGCCATGTCTTCAACGATGGCCTCGACAATGTAGTCCACCGTTTTAAAGCCACCATAGTCGGTGCTGATGGAAATTGCGTTCATCTTTTGCTTGAACTCATAGGTCGTGATGCTTTTGCGCTTCAGCGTTTCTAAAAATAAATCCTGAGCGTGCTTAAGACCTTTGCCGAGAGCCTCGAAGCTGATGTCCTTCATCTGAACTTGAACGCCGACGTTGGCGGCCAGCTGAGCAATCCCGCCACCCATCACGCCCGCCCCGAGAACGGCCATTTTTTCAACTTTGCGAGGTTTGGCATCAACCTGGGCTAACTTTTTTCCCATCTCTGTCAGTTCAAACACATGCAAAAGATTTTTACTCACCGAAGTCATCGCCATTTCGCAAAAACCCATTCGCTCGGTCGCAAGGGCCGACGTGCGATCACGCGAACCATACGTTTTTTCGATCACTTCGAGTGCTTTGAGTGGCGCAGGGTAATGGCCCTTTGTCGCTTTGAGAATCTCTTTGCGGGCCATTTTAAAAACTAAGGTTTTTCCAACTGATTCCAAAAATTTCTCAAGTAAAGAGCGAGGGACGAATCTTTTGTGTCTTTTGCCTTTTGGAATAATTTCTTCCAGGGTCCACCGCAGAACTTCTTTGCGAAGGAGATTGGGATGAACCACTTTATCGACCAGACCCGTCTTCAAGGCCTTCTGTGGTTTCAAAGCCTTTGCCGAAGTCACCATTTCAATGCCGGCTTGCAAACCCAAAACGCGCGGCGCGCGAACGCAGCCGCCAAAACCTGGAATGATTCCCAGTTGAATTTCGGGCAAGCCAATTTTTGTAGATGGATCCTCTGTGCAAATTCGATAGTCGCAGGCCAAACTCAATTCCGTCCCGCCACCCATGCAAGCTCCGTGGATCGCTGCAATCACAGGAATTGGCAGGTCTTCGATGAGATTCATAATTTCTTGTCCGCCAGCAACCGCTCGATCAAATTCGTTGGCCGAATTCATGGCCCTGATTTCATTGATGTCAGCACCAGCGATGAAGATGCCTGGTTTTTCAGAAATGATGATCAAAGCTTTGAAGCTTGAACCGTGGAGACTCTCTAAAATTTCACGCAATCGATTCATCACTGGTGTGGACAGCTTGTTCACTTTTTCACCAGCCAAGTCGAGAATCAACCAGGCGATTTCTTTTTCGGGAACAAGTTTCAGACTGCTCTCCATGGACACGCTAGACCTCTCTCTCTAAAATCATCGCTCCACCCTGACCACCACCAATGCAAAGTGTGGCCAATCCGTACTGCTGACTGCTTCGACGCATTTCTTTCATCAAAGTGATAACCAAGCGAGTGCCGGTGGCTCCCACGGGATGCCCAATGGCGATGGCGCCGCCGTTGACATTCAAAATTTCAGACCGCAACTCTCCAACTTTTTCTGAGAGTCCCAGTTTTTCTTTCGCAAACTGAGCGGAATCAAAAGCCTTTTGACAAGCTAGCACTTGGGCCGCGAAGGCCTCATTCAACTCGACCCGACCCATATCTTTCAAACTGAGACCTGCACGCTTAAGTGCTACCGGCGTGGCATACACAGGACCTAGACCCATGCGCTCAGGATCGAGGCCTGCAAAGCCATAAGAAACCACCCGCGCCATGGGTTTGTATCCCAGACTTTCGGCGCGCTCGCGGGACATCATCAAGACCATCGCCGCCCCATCTGTGATGGGACAAGCATTGCCTGCCGTGATGGTGCCCGTTCCGCTGCGATCAAACATGGGCTTGAGTTTTTTCAACGCCTCCATGCTCTGGCCATCGCGCGGGCCAATGTCTTCGGCCAACACCTCTTTGAAATCCGGAGGAAGCGGATAATTCAAAATCTCCTCTTTATAGATCCCTGCATTTTTAGCCTTGATCGCCAGTTGGTGAGAGCGAAGGGCAAACTGGTCCTGCTCTTCGCGACTCAAGCCAAATTCTTTGGCCAAAATTTCGGCGGTGTCACCCATGTTGATGCCGACGAAAGGGTCTGTCAGTCCTTCCATGATCGAGATGCGAGGTTTGTGAGCCGTCGCTTTCAACGGAGGTGTTGTCAAAAATTCCTTGATCTGCAAAAAGTCCGCTTTCAAAATCGCCAACAACGCACTCACACGTTGCCCGGCCGTCTTTGCCATCGCTAAATTCGAATACAAATCAATGAACCTTTGCGTATACAACGGAGGCATTTGCGACATCGACTCGGTCCCACCCGCCAAGATGACGTCCATAGTTCCAGAGCGAATTTTTTCGTACCCTTGCGAAATACTTTCCAGCGCAGAGGCACAATTGCGGTGAACCGTATAAGCTGATTTTTCCTTTGGAATGCCGGCGTTCAGTGCCACCACTCGCGCGATATTTACCGCGTCGGATGGATTGCCCGTGTTGCCAATGATCACTTCGTCCACCAGCTTCACATCGAGATTGGTTTTTTGAATGAGCTCCTTCAAGGCCATTTTGCCCAGGTCCGCCGGATGCACTTTCTGCAACTTCGTTCCGGCTTTAGCAAAAGGTGTGCGCCAGCCATCAATCAGGACGACATCACGGGGTGATTTAGACATGAATCATTGCTCCTTCGTTTGATGCTTGAGCTTATGACCTAAATTTCCTGATGTCCAGTTCGTGGAAATGATCGATCTAAACGTGAGGCGTCACACACAAAATCTCTGATGTGCTGGCCCCTTCATCACGACTCACAGTGACTGCATTGACCCATTCTCTTTGCCTCGTTAGAGTCGACTCGAATTCAGAATACAAAATGGAATTCTTCACTATTGGATTTTTTGGATTTTTCACTAAGGGAGCAGTTCATGTCGCTAGACAAAGAGGCGTTGGAGTTTCACCAAAAAGGCAAGCCAGGAAAAATTGAAGTCGTTGCAACCAAAGCCACGAATACCGAAAAGGCTCTCTCTCTGGCCTATTCCCCCGGTGTTGCAGCTCCTTGCAAAGCGATCGCAAAAGATCCCAACAAGGTTTTTGACTACACTTCAAAAGGAAATTTGGTCGGGGTTGTCTCTAACGGAACCGCAGTGCTGGGCCTGGGAAATATCGGCCCGCTCGCAAGCAAACCAGTCATGGAAGGCAAAGGGATTCTGTTCAAACAGTTTGCTGGTATCGACGTATTTGACATTGAATTGCAAGCCAATGAGGTCGAGCTTTTTGTCTTGGCCGTCAAAGCTCTCGAGCCGACTTTTGGCGGGATCAATCTCGAAGACATCAAAGCCCCCGAGTGTTTTGAAATCGAAGAGCGCTTGAAAAAAGAAATGAAAATTCCCGTTTTTCATGACGACCAACATGGCACTGCCATCGTCTCTGGCGCAGCCCTTCTCAATGCGTGCTTTGTCACCAAACGCCAACTCTCGCAGGCCAAGATTGTGGTCAACGGCGCCGGAGCCTCAGCAATTGCTTGCACTAAAATTTTCATTTCCCTCGGAGCCAAACCTGAAAATATTTTGATGTGCGACAGTCAAGGCGTCATCTTCAAAGGTCGCAAAGATGGAATGAACAAATACAAAGAGCAGTTCGCCGTCGAAACTCCCCATCGATCTTTGATGGACGCAACGGCCGGTGCCGATGTTTTGATTGGTTTAAGTGCCGCCGGCGCCTTCACTCCGGAAATGTTGAAAAAGATGAATAAAAATCCCATCGTCTTTGCGATGGCAAATCCAGATCCCGAAATCGACCCGCGCGCGGCTCGTGAAATTCGGCCAGATGTCATCGTCGCCACCGGCCGATCCGATTTCCCCAATCAAGTGAATAACGTCTTAGGATTTCCAGCTATTTTTCGAGGTGCGCTAGACACCCGCTCAACCCAAATCAACGAAGCCATGAAGTTGGCCGCCGCTCGGCAGGACCAGCAGGCTAACATGATGTCGGCAGAAGCAGGACTCGAAGGCAACAACTGCGAGTCGGACGACAACGACTCAGACAACTTGGGAGACGAGCAGTGATCGGTCATCGTGAAAAACATTGAAGATTACAACGACCTTGACTTTGCGTTCGGCTCTGAATTACATACTCCCACTCAAGAATGAGTTTTAGTTGAAGTTAATGAAGAGGATATTATGACAGTCATAGAAAATGATTGAGAAAATGT
>CALCCV010000141.1 GCA_937900305.1 uncultured Pseudobdellovibrionaceae bacterium
CATGGACGACGAATACAAAGGGACGGAATCAAACTTTAAGCTGATAGGGCCAAGAGTTGTAGGAACTGATTCAGAAATTAATGTTTATCGAATCGATAAACTTGGGAACGGAAAAGATCTTGAGGAGTGCCCGAGTGTAGATAAAAAATACTTAGTAGCCACCATTCCTTTTTTTTCACTACGCACCAGTGGCAATCGAACAAATCAAATGCCCAAGTCGTCTTTCAAAATCAAAACTCTATCCGCAAAAAAATGGAAAAAGATGGCCGAAACTCAATACGACGAAAACATTGAGATCTTAAAAAAAGCCCCAAACGAAGTAAATAGCCTTGCTCTGGCCTTCCAAGACTTAATGGGAAAAGAGGTTATCGACAAAAACGATCTGGACTCTTTGCGAGGCGATAGTAAGGAGAAATTCATGAAGTGGTTTGCCGCCGAAACAGCCCATTTATCTGGCGAGCAGCAATGGAAGGCGGGCCAGCTCCGCAATGGGATGCTGTGGTGGAAGGGCCAACTCGAGTACGCCGCGTCCATCGTTTCTAGAAACGACATCGACGAAATTCAGACAGAAATGAAAACGGAAGAGTCTGCAAAGATTCTTAAAGCTGCAAAAAAAGAACTCGCCGACAAGGGTTGGGAAGAAAAGGTGGACATTCGGGTGAATCAGGCTTCGAAAAGCACGCCCGAAGACTTTTTGGGAATGGACTCGATAAATCTTAAAGCTATGTGGAATGATCCCAGTCAAATGCGCGAAGCCTTGGCGTGGTACATGTTCGAAAAAGGCGGAGTACCGGCTCCCCGCCACACATATGCGAAATTGTGTTTTGGAAAAACCTACCGCGGATTATTTTCGGTTGTCGAGCAGATTGACGAAACTTTTATTGAAGACCGAAAGTTGGCCAAAAACCCAAAAACCACAAACATCTACAAAGTTTATATGGGCACCGAAGACGTTGGCCTCGAAACCAAAGATCTCGAAAACGCCTTTGCCAAATTGGATCTGACGAAAATCAAAGATGGGGAGATTGAAAAGATGAAAGTTATGAACGCTTTTATCGACAATCCTATCCGCGGCGAGAAAGCCCTGAGCAATAGTCCATTTGCCAGTCAACAACCGTTCGCGATGTGGCTCAAAGAGTCGCAATTCTTTTTTAAAAACCTCGGCGGTGGAACTTTACAAAAGTTGACCAAAGACAGCAATTCGCAGATCAGCCCTTACTTTAAAGCGAGCACGATCGAAAGTCGCACCTACCAACTGCAAACGGATTGGGAAAAAATTTTCGCCGACAGATATGAAGAAGAGATTCTTCCAAATGATTCAGACTACGAAAAAAATGAAAAGAAGATGAAGAAGAGAAAATTCAAAAACTGGCAAAAAGAAATGACCGCGCAATACCTACAAAAAGAATTTTTTCAAAAACTTCCGCCCGCGTCTCGATATACAGATATCGAAGTTTTAATCGAAGCCATCAACTCTGGCAACTACGAATCGGAGGCCTACTTTCAACGGATGAACCAAGTGCTAGATACAAAAATGTTTCTGCGCTGGGCGGCTCTCACGGTTTTATTGGGTGGCTGGGACAACTACTACATGAATCCGCAAAATTTCTATCTCTTCAATCAAACGCCTTACACAACTGCCGGGAAAAGTGGCGGTCAGCCTAAGTTTATCGTACTTCCCTGGGACTACGATCAAAGCTTCAGCATGAGTTTTGGCGAGCGAGCCAACTTGTGGTGGAACACTGACATTTTAAATTGGGAATCCATGCGCGGAGAAAAGCGACCAGACAAAGGAGGCTTGGATGAACAAACGAAAGAAGAGTATGCTTCTCTCGTTCAGCGCCCGCTCATCACCAACATGCTCAAAAATAAACGATTCCGCAATTACTACCTGAAGTACATCGATTGGATGATTTATAACTATTTTCATGTCGACAATGTGGTCTCGCTCATTGGCAAAGGTTTTCCGCTCAAAAAAGACGATTTGCAAATTTGGCAAAAGAACTACAAATCTGAAATTGATGCTAGACAAAGACAACACGCAAATCGCTTGAGCAAAGAAATTTGGGATGATCCCACCGTCAATGTTGAAAACTTTCAGGAGAAGTTGAATGACCGACTGGTTAGAGAAATTTCAAACCCCGAGTCTCACAGGGATTGGTTCAAAGGAGTCAGCCCTAAGAGCAATGAGGAGCACTTACAATGGGAGGATTTTCAAACCGCTCTCGACCAAAAAGCAGCGTTCGGAAAAATTGAAAGTGCCGCAAGCTTTGATCGCTGCGACCAAGAAACTTACGTCGAACCCCGCAGCTCTAAGGACGTCGGTCAGTGCGAAGAGCGAACTTCGCTCCTAACTCCCGTCTATCCAACCGGCTGGAGCCATACTAAGGCAAAAAAAGAGGGAATTTGGAATTTGATCGGCAAAGCCGTCTACGAAGAAAACATGGGTTTGCCACGACCTCGGTGGGACATCATGAGTCGCACAGGTCGCCAGTATCGCAATGCTCTGATCTATGACAACGGCTTCTTAGGCCGGCGTGTAGTTTGGAAAGAACTATGGCAAGAAAGTCCTGAAAAATGCAACCGCCAATATAAAATCTTCGAGGGAATCGAACACCACGTTCGCGAACGCGCACGCACGGCTTTAAAACAGATCTCATTAGCTAGCCCCTATAGCCCGAAAGAAGATCGAGCAGCTATCCTCGGTGAGAGCGTTGACGAAATTCCATTTTAAGGTTGAAGACCGGTCCGTCGAGAAAATCGGCAAATGATCTCATCCACTTTCAAAACAAGATGGGCCTAAGTCATCCACAGCGAAGGACTTTAGAGCCCATCTGAATGTTATTTCGACCTGAGTTCTTTGCCGTATAGAGGGCCAAATCGGCAACGTCTATCAGAGCATCTCCATCACTGGCAGTGTCGGGATAAGATGCGATTCCGCCGCTGATTGTGACTCTGATTTCTCGCTCATTGTACACTAAGCTGAGTGCTTCTAGCTCCGCACGAACTCGTTCCGCAAAAATTTTGGCCTCTTCGAGATGAGTGTGGGGTAGTAGCACAACGAACTCCTCACCACCATATCGGAAGGTTAGATCGCCAGATCGACAATGGGTTTTGAGGATGCCACCAACACTTTTCAACACGTAGTCACCTCCAGCATGTCCATGCGAATCATTGATTTTTTTAAAAAAATCGATATCAAAGACAATTGCGCTAAGCGGGGTTGAGGTTTGCTGCGCCTTTGCGACCTCTCGGATCAGCGATGTTTTTAAATATCGTCGATTGAAGAGACCTGTCAGTTCATCCGTAATTGAAAGAAGTTTAAGAGAAGAGTTTTCTAAGCAAATTCGCATATTGTTCAGGAGTAGTCGGATAAGTTCGACGTCGTCAGAACGAAGACCATGATGTGCTTTCGAGTAAAAAAGCACGAGCTTGAATCTTGAGCTTTCCAGCGAAACGGGGCAAAAAACCAGTCCGCCAATCGGGGTCGAGAAGACTTGATTCAGCAGATTTTCCCACACCTGGGCCACAGGCGCAAGATGCTCCACATCGGCGTATGAAATTTGTCCGTGAAGTCTCTGAAATTCAACGCTGACTTTTTGAAAAGTTTCGATCGCCAGTCGCCGGTTTCCAATGCCCTTAATGGTGTGAATTTTAATCGCACCGTCTTCGGGATTCTCTTCTAAAGTCAGTCCACCATTGAAATAGAAACGCTCGGTGAGAAAATCTATAAATTCATTGAAGAGATGATTGGAATCTGAAATCAATCGAGCTCGGTGTGTAAACTCTAATAGGCACGTAGTTTCAAATACCTTTCGGTCCAATTGAGTTGCAAGAAGTTGTAGGTTCACCCGCTGACTCATTTCTTGGTCAAGGGCCACACTCTTTTCGAAGAGTTCCTTATGGTACTTTTCATACAATCTTTTTTCTAAAGTCGTATCGCGAATCAAAATAACTAAGATTGAACGTCCTTCTTTTTCCTGACTTTCGATAGAAAGACTTACGTGTTTGCACTCGTCGTCGACAAGAACTGTATATTCTCGATAGGGTTGAAATCGATCGCCCTGATCGATTTTAGATTGCAACTTCAGTTCCGGCGTAAATGTACCCAACGCAAAAATAGATTTTAAATTCAAAATTCGCGATATCGATTTGTTAAATAGAAGCGCACCGGATTCATTGATGTATTCGATCGCTCCATCGACTCCAGTTATAACTACGGCGTCTAACATCCGATCAAAAATGAGCTCTCTAGTCGACAACTGTTTCAAAGCTAGCCCCGATCTTTTTTGCCAAACGAGATTAACGAATTGCTACACTTCTTCTTTTCGGAGGATCCCGCTGTTTGATTAGATGTATCGGTTTAAATTATGGACGGTGATTGTTCTAAAATTGATCGCTTAAGCTGCCCGCTTCAAAAAGGCAAAGTAGGTGGCTCCTGAGAAATCTGGGATTAAGATTTGATCTGGGCACTTTTTGCAGGTGAGGGGTGTCCTCAGTCCCCGAATCTGGAATCCAATGTAGTGATTGCCTGCCACAAAGAGTGTATTTTCAGAAGAACTGCACAACTCACAATAGTACGGTACATAAAATGATTCAAATTTCGTCTGATCAGGACAAAATCCAGCCACTCTGTTGAGTTGATCTACGAAAACTTTCGGTGCGCTAAAAATGGAGATCGGAATAGATTTTGGAAATTTTGACGTCCATTCAATCCAGCTTCTAACGCCGCAAGAGTTGATGGATTTGACCTCGGTGAGGTCTATTTCGACGCGAGAAACTTTGCCGAACTCAATCGGCATCAGCGCTGCATCTTCATCAAAGCGTCCAACGAATCGAAGCCTTAAGACAGATCCCTCTATTGTTTGCAGTGTCTGAAGAACCATAATGAACCTTTCGGAAGTCTAGATGTCGCAATAGAGTCCAGAAACGGTGGAATGCCCCTTCCCCACACCTCCACAGTGCGAGGGCTCCACTCTCCATCTCATCCAGTTCGATCTGCGGCTGCAACTACGGTTGAGGCACCGCTACTTTAGTAGTTTCCCTTAAGAAAGTCTTCCGGAGGTGTGTATTTGCAGATCTTCATGAGAGCGACAAGAACTTTCTTTTCGAATCGCGAGTGAATGAACATCATCTTCGAAATGGCCTCGTGAGAGTTGACGCTGACGGGATGGGCAGGGTTTTTGATAGTGAGCTTACAAAACTCATCAGCGACAGAAACACCTGCAGTTCTTGCAAGCTCCCGCAACTCTTCCATAGAGTATTCC
>CALCCV010000142.1 GCA_937900305.1 uncultured Pseudobdellovibrionaceae bacterium
ATCTGCTGCGAAAGGCGTCGATTTTTCAAAAGAAGATCTTCGGCGTAGGTGTGCGCGAGGTCCGAAAAATCATCAAAGTCTGTACCCATCGCTAAACTTTGATTGACCTTTAAATCGAAAACAGTGAGATCGACGGCCAGACCAAAGTTATGCAAACTGCCTGAGTCTGGATGGGCTACATAAGCTGACTGACCGAGGGGCTCGACAAATTCATACATTTTTCGCTGAATGTGGCGGGGCCGCAGGGCATCGAAAATCAAAAAAGTAAAATGTGAATTTTGGGTGCGAAGGTGATCCAGGGCCAAACTGAGCATCTGAAAAGCGCGATCATGCAAATAGGCCACGGCAAAATCCCCATACAGATTTTGAGACATAAAATTCTGAGTGGTTTGATAAGGCAATTTGACCTTAACCGAAAGGTCGGAAAGATTTCGCATCTCCTTGGGCACGTGAAATGTTTGAAACGAGGTCGAGTACTCTTCCATAGACCAACTTTAAAAATTAGGTTTGAAAAACTTGCCGATTGAGCAGCCCACCAGCCGGTGACAAAAGCATCGCGATCAAAGAAGAAAGCTTGTCGTCGTCTGTGAGACGAGTTTCAGAACTGGTTTTCTGTAAATCCTCGAGATGGTCTTTGATGGGTCGAGCTGGATCTATCAAACGGAGGTCTTCTTCATGGACGTTGAGTTCAATTGAATTGACAGTAATCTGGAAGGCCGACAATTCATCGGCCATCGACTGAGTTTGTCGTTGCAGAGCTTGGCGAATGGAGGCGACCATTTGCAAGTCAGGATTGGCGCGCCAAAAGGGTAAATCGCGCCGATTTAAAAAAACCAGGCGACCGCGGCGACGGGTTTTGAAAAACGGAATCACTTGTTCAGAAATGAGATAACTTTGCACAAAATACTGTCGAAAAAGTTCGTTCATTCGCTGACTACCTAGGACCTTACTGTCCAACGATCTTAACACTTCAAGATCCAACGTTTTACAATCAACGAATAAATCGATGGCATTGAAAAGTTGTGCGCAGGCACGAACAGAATCGACAATTTGTGCGTCAGTTTCGCATTTAAGTTCAATGGTGAATGCGCGACCCCTCTTTGGTTGAAGAGTCCGGGACTCCGAAAGCGAATCGCAATATTTTTTTGCCTGCATGGCTTGTCCAGAAAGCAGAACACAGTCTGAGCCCAAATCAGTGAGTTTTTGCATCAGCACTTGGATCAATGACGAGAAGGGCCCGAAGATCAATGTGGTGCGCTCGCGTAGAGGGAAACTATTGTCGCTCATACTTTTCTCATATTTCGTTAACCCTCAATTCGTTTTAATGATGATGGCAATTCTTGGTTAGCCACTCACCTCGTGCAAAGGGAGCTCGCTGACCTGAAATAAAAACTATCTTTTCCATAGGGACTTAGATTAAAAATACTCCGTTTCTGCGTCAAGAAAGGTCGTGTTTATGAAGGCATTGGTCATTGGTTCCGGTGGACGCGAGCACGCGTTGGTCAGAGCATTGGCTCATTCGCCAACGATTCGCGAAGTGCACGCCCTTCCAGGCAATCCCGGAATGAAGAAAGAGGCCTTGTGTCATTCTCTCGATTGGCGGGACATCGGCGCCGTTGTTGAACTCTGTCAGCGAGCTGAAATTGACTTCGTTTTTATTGGTCCTGAAGAGCCACTGGTCGCCGGTTTGGCAGACCAACTCCGCGATCATGGGATTCTCGTGGTCGGTCCTTCTCAAGAGGCAGCTCAATTGGAAGGCAGTAAAGTTTTTGCCAAAGAATTTATGATCGCAAATGGAATTCCTACGGCGGCTTACGCGATTGTGGAATCGGTTGCTCAAACGGTAGAGGCTGCCAAAAAATTTCAGCCACCCTATGTTTTGAAGGCAGATGGCTTGGCTGCGGGCAAGGGTGTGAGTCTGTGCAATGATTTGATGGAGCTCGAGTTGGCCGCGCAAGGCCTTTTCGAACGGAAAGTATTCGGGGATGCTGGCAAACGCGCTTTGCTAGAGGCCTTTTTGCCAGGCTGGGAAATGAGTTTGCTGGTGCTCACGAATGGCAAAGACTATCAGCTGATGCCGCTGGCGCAAGATCACAAACGTCTTTACAATAAAAATCTCGGTCCCAACACCGGTGGCATGGGCACGGTGGCTCCGCTCGTCGCCAATGAAAAGCTTTTGCAGGCTATCGAAACCGACATTGTTAAACCGACGATCAAAGGATTGCAAAATTCGGGAATGGTTTATCGCGGAGTTATTTTTATTGGACTTATGATCAATCAAGACAAGCCTTATGCGCTTGAATACAACACGCGCTTGGGAGATCCCGAGACCCAAGTTGTTTTACCCTTAATGGCGAATGATTTGGGGGTCGTGTTTCGCGACTTAGCAATGGGCAAGCTCGATCCGATCAAATGGAAGAATATGCATTCCTGTTGCGTGGTTTTAGCGGCGCAAGGATATCCGACATCGCCCAAAAAAGGTGAACTCATTCAGGGTGATGTTCACTACGAATCGACCTCGAGTTATTTCGTTCATGCCGGAACGGGATTGAATGATCAGCAAAAATTTGTCACCCAAGGTGGCCGAGTTCTGGGAGCCGTTGGTTTGGGATCGACTCGGGCGGAGGCGATTCAAAATGCCTATTCTCAGGCTAAAAAAGTGTCTTGGCCTGGGCTTCAAATGAGAACGGATATTGGAGAATACGGAGAGACCTAGTTTCAAACTAAAGGCTCAGGCCCACTTCGGCGGCCCGCTCTCGAATCAGGTTGGCGGGGAAAGCATGTTCTCCCGCGGATTCTTTTTCATCTGCGAGCTGACAAGATTGGGCCATTCCGTTGCATTTGTTCACAACGTTGCATTGCCGCTGAGGACTCCAAATGAAGTCGGCGGGAAATCCTCGCACTTCAATACCGATCACATCAAAGGCTGCGTTGAAAATGGGTCCGCCGCTATTGCCTTCAAACATATCGAGAGTCGTTCGAAAATATTTTGAGTTTGGTTGATCTAAGACTTTGCCGTTGTTCATGTACTTCATCGGAATTCCGTTGGGATAGCCAATGGAACTCACGCCTTGCCCAATCGCTGCGAGTGGGCCGGCCAGCTTAAGCGGGGAGCGATTGGGCACTGGGCGGTCGAGCTGGATGATGGCAAAGTCGTCATCGAAGTCAAATTTTTGCGTAGCTGAATTATAGGTAGTTGTGTTTTTTGCGTAGAGCACCTTTTGACAACGATACAAACGATCTTTACTCAGTCCTTTGATAGAAGCCTGACCTTGGGTGTTGTTTTGAAAGTCAAAGAGCCAAGAAAATTCAGTGCAAAAGGGCGTTAGTCCCTGCTTCACTTCTCCGACATTGATCATGCAGTGACCAGCGGTCACCATCAGATCTTGGCCAATCAAAAAACCAGTACATGCAACACCAGCTGAGATCTGATTGTGAAACTTTTGATCAGTGCAAACGTTAGAACCAAAGGTGGTGCTGAGTGGTTGAAAATCCAAGTCGATGGTCGCATTCGGCCGCTCAGAGATCAGAGTGTTGGCAATCATGATCGCCGTAGATTTAGCAGCCGCTTTGACCTGTTGATTGCCAACGGTCACGACATCCTGGCGATCGTCGGAGCCATAGACAGCAGCGAAAGTAAGTTGATAAACCATGAGTGCGGTCGAAAATGCGAATAGGGAAATAGTGGTGACATCCTTGTTCATTGGGCTTTCCTCTCAGGCTGCTCGGCTTGTGATCATAGTAGAGATTACGCTGATTCGGCGAGAACAAGAACTGTTCAAAGTTTAGACGGTAAAATGTTCAGCTTTGGAAATAACGAATTTCAAAACAAACATGAATTTTTTCGTCATGAAAATCTTGAGGTAGACTTCGTTTCGTGACGTCTTGAATGTCAAAGTCCTGGAGAAGATCTGCATCCATTTTGAAACTGCGTTTATTGCTGGAAAAAATAAGAAGTCCATCGGACTTCAGAATTTTCATTGAAGACCGGATCAGTTTACCGTGGTCGCGTTGCACATCTAGGGTCTCCGTCATTTTTTTTGAGATCGAAAACGTCGGAGGGTCGAGCAAAATCAGATCGAAGGGAGACTCGAATTTGGCGCCGACCTCGAGCCATTGCAAAACATCGGCCTTTAAAAAAACATGGGGCTTGAGAGGAAGGCGGTTGAGTTCAAAGTTTCGCTGGGCCCAATTTAAATAGGTCGTTGAGAGATCGACGTTGACCGTTTCGTCGCCGACGAGGGCGCGAGGCACGCTTTGGCTGGCCGTGTAGCAGAAGAGATTGAGAAAGCGCCCGGCAGGTTTGAGTTTTGAAATTTTTTGGCGAAGTGGTCGGTGATCGAGGAACAATCCCGTATCTAAGTAATCTTCGAGATTGACCAAAAAACGATAAGGTCCTTCTTGAACGGCAAAAAATTCGCCTTTTTGGTCCAAAGCTTCGTATTGGTCAGCTGCCCCTTCGCGCTGGCGACGCGTTCGCCAGTGGTGCTGCCATGGCGGTTCTGGTAAGAGCTTCGCGAGGTCGGTGCGAATTTGTTGCAACGAATTTTGATCCTTTGCAAAAGTAGGATTTGAACGATCAGCGATAACGAGGCGATCTTTGTAAACATCAATCAATACAGGAAATTCAGGGATGTCGAGATCATAGATACGATAGGCCTCATAGCCCTGACGTTGAGCCCAGGGCCGAAGTTTCGCGAGATTTTTTTTCAGACGATTGCCAAAGTCAGACACGATCGCTAGGAGATAGCATGCCCGTATCGAAAACAGAAGAAAAAGAGCTTCCGTCGACCTTGTCACCGCCTCCATCGGTATCGGCTTTGGACGATGACCTTTGCCAATGGCTAAAGTCTGATTCTTCAACCCAGCAGACGTTCGTGATGATTCAACGGGGAACCACAGTTTACTGGGGTCTTTTTTTAGCAAATGGTCCGCTGACCCCGGTGTTTCAATTTATCCACGGAGTATTTGAGGTCAACCGAGATCATTCATTTTTTATTCTGCGGCAGCGTCTTTGGGTGTGTGGGGTGGTCACTGAGTTTTGTGAACAGGTGGTGAAGGTTTGCGCAAAACGCATTTCTAAATCGGAGCTATCTGACATGTTGGAGCGAGTTCGCGTCGGACTTGAGACTTCTCAGTTCATTCGCATTTCTCCGCCCTCCTTTCCAAAAAATGCGTGGCCACTTCTGTCTGAGGTCTACTTGCCTGCGTATGATGATGAAAAGCTGTCGCGAGGCCGATTTGTAGAAAAACTAGCTGCG
>CALCCV010000143.1 GCA_937900305.1 uncultured Pseudobdellovibrionaceae bacterium
GTGTGCTCTTCCGATCTACATGGCTGGCGGTGACCACGAAAAATCGGTGACCCGACTGAATCAGCACGCCCGAACCAAAAACGGGCTGCTCTAGCGTTGGCACACCGGGATCGCTCGATAAGGTGTAACTGGATCCCACCGTTAAGTCGGCGAAGGAGGTCGACGTTACCGCTGTCACCGCATTTGCTCTGAACAGCAGACTTAAAACGACCGACCCTGTGAATTCAATCCACCATTTCAGTTTCATTCGTCGCCCAGCTTCTGAAAAAAATCCAACTTGGCCGACTGGGATAAAGTGTAAATCCCTTCGCTCACCACCAAATAGTCAGGAACTTTGCGGCGAACTCGCGCGATCAGATTTTTAAAGCGATTCTCCAACACCCAATAATCCAGAGTTTCGCCGTACAATTCGCGAATAATTTCGTTTTTTTTCAAGGGACCTTTTGACAGTAAAAAAATGAGCTGCTCTTCAAGTTCACCAAACTTCATTTTTCCCAAAACACTGTTTTCAGAGCGTTCACGCCAAGACTCTGGCAACCAGGCTTCACGAATCTGAAGATTCTGAGACGAGACGCCGCCATTTGATGGACTCCCCAGTGCCGTCGGAAAAAGCGCACACAGAACTTTGACAGCTTCGGCAATTTCAACAAATGGTCCAGTTTGAGCTTCCTCAATGTCCATGATTGCATCGTTGACTCGACCCAAATCCATCAACACGTGGGCGCGGTGGAGAACGGCTAAGTAATAATGAATAGATCCCAAATCTTTGCGAAGAAATGCGAGGGAACGATGACTGAGCTTCAAAGCTAAAGCCCGCGCCCCTACCTTTTGATACTCTCGAGACATGTTTAAAAGGGCCAACCCAGCCATACCCCACTCTCCACAGCGTTTAGCTTCTTGGTGGAGCAGTGTTAACTCAGGCAAAAAGTGCTTATCTGGATGTTGCGAACTCAGCGCGGCCACGTGGTTTTGTAGGGATTTGATCGCCTTGCGCCGGGCACCCAAAGTTTTGAACCGCAGGTAGGCCTGAAGAAAACTCCGTCCCTCATTTTCATAATCCAACAATTGACCATAACCCAAGGCCAAAACGAAGTGGACCTCCGCACCCCACACGGGCTCGTCCCCAAACTTCGCGAGAAGCTCCAAGTCAGACAGAACCAGACTGTGATCTCGCAACATCCATCGAATCTTTGAGAGCCGAGAGCAAATTTCAAAATCAGGTTTGGAATGCGCGTCCCTTTCGAAACTTTCGACCAAAATCCGCAACTCCTCTGTGTGGCCACGGAGATAGGCTTGAAGAACATCAAAATAAACTCGGTAGGCAGGCTTCAAGCCCGCGCGAACGTCCCCACGCATTAAAAAATCGTGGACGTTAAATTGCAAAACCTGTAAAAAGTTTTGACACTCTTTCGTCATTCAACGCACCCAAAATCGAATCGATCCAAAGAATCTGCCATCCTCTTTTTCAATGCAAATATGGTGCAAAATAGTCCGCAAAATTTGATCAAAAATGTGAGCTCCAACCGCTCGCTGTCGAGTCTTTAGACACAGAACTACCCGCGACTCCCTAGGGGAAACTCTTTTTTTTGACTATAGTGGCAGCACCTCAACCCTTTACAAAATGGAGTCTTTAATGAAAGTCCAATCTTTGAAAAAACTCTCGGTCACTTTTGCCACCCTGTGTGCCATCCTCACCGCGAGCCAAGTCACTTTAGCTAAATCCACCGGCAATTGCGAGGATGAAGCCAAAGCGGCCGCCTTGAAATTTGTGGCCCACAAGGTTCCCGGCAGTAACGCCAGCTTTTTGAATACGTACATCACCCCATTGTCTCAAAGTGTGGTCAATTACACGATCATGCTCGAGCTGATCTCTGAAAGTGGAGATGAAAGTTCTGAACAAATCGAAGTGGACATGGATGAGTCGAAGACCTGTGAAATCAAAACAGGCTCGCCAAGATTTGCTGGCGAGAGTGCAGGTTATTAGGAGTTTGAGTTCTGGGAACTCGAGTCTGGCGACGGACAGCAGATTTTCCCTGTGCCGTCGCCAAAAATAAGAAGCTACTTTCCCGCAGCTTCGTTGAAGCGCGGGGTTTTAGATGACGGAGTCACCCCATGCACCGTCGTCGCATGATACTCTTCATCGCTGTAGTCGTCGACCTGAACCGCGTCGTAACGAACGGTGTCGGCCTCTTGAATCAATTTGTATTCATCCGTAGAAATGACATTTTTATTTTTCGCCTCATCCAAAAGCTGGTGAATTTTCGCCTTTGGCAAAACACCGGCTTTGATGGCCGAGCGAATCTTTTTCTCAGCCGCCTCTGCCCGATTGACGATGCGAAATGCATTTTCCAAACGTGCGAGTTGCTCGTTCGGATCCTTCGGCATCCACAAGCCTTCAGTGAGGCGATTGCGAACCTCTCCATCCACCAACATCAATGAAGAGATGGCGTGAGACCAGCCATCAGACGCTTGATTACCGATGGGATTGAGTCGCGACCAACTTCCCAAAACTCCGCGAAATAGCCAACGAAGACCGGGCACTTTCATATTGTCATAAATCCCGTCGAAGGCATTTTGAATTTCATAGAAGCAGTTTTTCATACAGTAGTGAACAAACGGCAAATCTTCACGCTTGCGACCTTCGGCCTCGTAACGGCGAAGAACACAAACTCCGATGTACATATACGCCAAAATGTCAGCAAATCGACCCGTGATTTTTTCTTTGATCTTCAGCTGGCCACCGAGTGAGCCCATCGCGATGTCTGCCAAAATTGCAAATCGCGCACTGGCCCATGACAACCGACGATACCAAATCTTCGTGGCAGGATCACAATCTGGAACCGAAGCCATCAAACCCCGACTCCACGACAGACACACGCTTCGGCAAAAATTGGAAATGATGTGACCCATATGACCCCAAAAGGCCCGATCAAACGCGGGCAAGTCATTGGCTTCATAAGCTTTCACTTCTTGGTACGCATAAGGATGCGCGCGCAACGCTCCTTGACCAAACACCATCAATGTTCGAGTCAAAATGTTTGCCCCTTCCACCGTGATACCAATCGGAGTCGCGATGTATATCTCTGCGATCAAATTGCGAGGGCCCATCGAAATGCCCGCGCCACCCATGATATCCATCGCGTGATTGATAATCGTTCGCCCAAATTCAGTGGAATAGTATTTCAAAATCGCCGTAACGACTGGTGGCTTGATCCCTTTATCTAAAGCTCCCGCGGTGTAACGACGCATGGCTTCGAGCGCATAAGTTTTTGCGCCGATATCTCCGAGAGGTTCTTCAACCCCTTCGAAACGTCCAATGCTGACCCCAAACTGCTTGCGAATCAAAGAGTGAGCACTGACCACACGAGAGACGAGTTTAGATCCGCCCGCGGCTTGTGCCGGCAAAGAGATCCCGCGACCGGCCGACAAACAATCCATCAGCATTTGCCAACCTTTGCCAGCCCCTTCAGCCCCACCCACAATGGCATCGAGCGGAACAACCACATCTTTACCTTGGGTCGGACAATTGTAAAACGGCACGCCCAGAGGATCGTGTCGACGGCCCACAACGACTCCTGCTGTTTTTGCGGGAATCAATCCGCAAGTGATACCCAAATCTTCGCCCTTGCCCAAAAGATTTTCGGGATCTCGCAACCGAAAGGCCAGTCCGATGACAGTTGAAATTGCCGCTAAGGTGATCCAACGTTTGTTCCAATTCAGTCGTATATACAGCTTGCCGTCTTGACCTTTAAAAATCACACCGGTGGAGGTGATTGAGCCGGCGTCAGATCCCGCCGTTGGTTCGGTCAATCCAAAACACGGCATCTCTTCCCCTCTGGCTAAGCGAGGAAGATAATGATTTTTTTGCGCGTCTGTTCCGTAATGAACTAAAAGCTCCGCAGGTCCTAATGAGTTTGGCACCATGACCGATACACCAACCGTCACTGACCGCGCCGAAATTCTCATCACCACTTCCGAGTGACAGAAGGCCGAAAAGCCCAAGCCGCCATACTCTTTCGGAATGATCATGCCCAGGAAACCTTTTTTGCGAATGAATTCCCAGACGGGTTCTGGAATTGAACGGGCTTTCCAAATCTCCCATGGATTGATCATGCGGCACAGCTCATCAACGGGACCATCGATGAAGGCCCGCTCTTCCGCCGTCAGCTGCGCGTAAGGTTCAGACATAATTTGTTTAAAATTGGGTTTCCCAGAAAACAGATCTTTTTCAACCCAGACCACGCCCGCTTCGAGAGCCGTGCGCTCAGTCTCTGAAATTTTTGGGAAGAATTCAAACTTTTTGAACAAGCTCAAAATGGGTTTTGAAATCAGGCTGGCGCGAACGCCGGGAATGTTGAAAACGACCATGACCGCCGCCATGACTCCCAACAGCCAGTACGGAAAGCCGAATCCAAATCCAATGCCCAAGATCATCAGTGACCAAAGCCACAAAGGACTTCGGGCAAAACCCAGCAGCAACAAAACGGCCGCCGACGCCAGAAAAAAAAGCCCGGGGTATCCCTGAAAAAGACCATGTAACGCATCCATGGGTGAGTCTCCTTAAGACAAAATGTGTTGTCCTCGAAAATTGAGTGAAACGTTAACGCTTATATTATGGAGAGATCACTCACTTAAACGCAAGAAAAGACAAGAGATGATGGAATTTCGAGACCCGAAATCCCCCTTCAAACGAAAAAAGGGCCCACTGACTTGCAGGGACCCTTTTCGCGCAAACTCAAAAATCTGAGTTTAAAACTCTCTAAAACTAGTTGCCAGAACCTTCAGCTGGAGGAGCTGCTTCAGTTGGAGCCTCCACTGGAGCACCTTCTGTTGGAGGCGCAGTCTCAGGCGCTGGTGGAGCAGCCATCTCTTCTTGAGCAGGTGCTTGTGTTGTTTCAGTGGGAGTGTTTTTCGAGCAAGTGAAGCCTGTAGTGAAAGACAAGGCCAAAAGTGCAACGATGACAACTGATCTCATTTTTATATTCCTTTCGTTTACCCTAAACAGCGGAAGCATATCGAATGCTGCATATCCCAAACGCTGTCAATATTCTTGTTAACTCTTGGTCCCATATCCAAACTTTGTTGTCAATCATGACCTCTGACACTTCGGACACCAGTAAGTGCTTCGACCTGCCAATGCCCGCTCGCGAATCTTGCTTCCACAGTTCTGGCAAGGTTCTCCGGCGCGATCATAAACTCGCAAAAAATTTTGAAACTGGCCCATCTCCCCGCGTGCATTTCGATAATCCCGAAATGTGGTTCCGCCCGAGACAATCGCCTCCTCGAGCAGAGACTCAATCACGTCAAACAAACGATGCATTTGATTTCGAGAAATTCTGGAGAGACGCTTTAGCGGCGAAATCTGCGCGCGAAAGAGGGCTTCGCTTGCATAAATATTTCCCACGCCCACAAGCCATTTGTTGTCCATGATTCCCACCTTCACGAACTGCTCGGAGCGCTTCATTCGAACTATCAATTGATCTCGCTGCTCGCCAGACAACCAAGGTTCAAATCCCAAATTTTTCAGGCGTGGATGATCTGACTCACTCTGCACAAATTCAAAGCACCCGAAACGCCGCGGGTCATTATAGTGAACGCTCAAATTTTCTGAAAAGTGCAAGACCACGTGATCATGACGATCTTTGGGATGAGGAGACCACATGCCCGTCATCCCCAGGTGCGACAAGATTGTGCAACTTTCAAAGTCCAGTAACAGGTATTTTCCACGTCGGCGAATCCGCAATAACTTCTCGCCTGCTGCCCTGTGAACCTTCGAAGAAATTGGATAACGGATGTCCTTTCGCCGCAGTTCAATGCTCTCCAATCTCCGCGGCAAAGACAGCAGTTCCTCGAGACCTCTTCTTACATTTTCCACTTCTGGAAGTTCAGGCATCAACACCCTTCTAGGCTCGCCGTCGAAAACGACCTTCCCACTTCCTACCTCAAGGTCTGGCCGAGGCACAAACGATGACGCTGACTCGATGCGAGCATCATGGTTCGTAGCCGCTTCCATTTACAAATCTCGAGTGATCTTTAGCGTTCTTGGCGATCTGCACAGCTCCAACCCGGTCGACAAAACCCATTTCGTGACCACACCCACGAGTTTTGCGACGAAACCTCATAGGCTGTACAGGTAGGCTCTTCGGCATAGTACGTTTCTACCAGGTGTAACGTTTCGATGTTGATTTGCCCCTCGGTGCGAACGAGCTCTTGCAAATCGGAACAACGGTAATCGTTGGCCTCCACACTCTCTAAAGCCATTGCCTGACAACTCAAAACAGTGACCGCAGAGACCAAAACGGATTTCAATAAATTCATGTGTACCTCCTGGCCACACCGTAGGGTGCCGCTAACCGGTGGGGCCAGAAAGAACGCTTCCACAAACTCTCGACACATTTCTCGCAGATCTCGCAGAAATGGGCACGTCTCGGGACAATTCAACCCAACATTCGTGGCGTCTTGCCACCATTTTGAGGGATGAAATATCCATCTCGCGGAAAGAACATACGCAGCTCTTGCACGAGTCTTGCATTTCCCAAGTAGTGAGTTGTTTGATGATCTAGACTCGCTCGACGAAAGAGCATGCGGTCAGTCAGATGACATAATCACAAGAACTTTCAACATCGAAACGAGGAGTCCAAAATGGCAACCCACTCTCCTGCATCAAATGCAAAATTAAAAACGACAATGCCAACCGCAGCCGGAATAAAGAAGGAAGGTTTAAAAGACAAAGTCGGAGACCTTATTGAGAAAGCTGGACATAAGATTGCAGAGGCCGGCGCACCTGGCTTAGGTCAGAAGATACACGACATGGGTGATTCAATTGAAAAAAATCACAAAAATCCAGCGCATCCTCACAAAGCTTAAAAAAGAATATGCTGACCATTGAAAGCGTTTCTTTTTTGTGACGAGTTTTTAATTCCAAAGGGCCTTCAAGTTCAAAATGATGGCCCTTTTTTGTACAATCATCGCTCTAAATCACCGCCCTAAATCACAAGGAGGAGTTATGAAACAGTTCAATTTCCCAAAAAAAGTTTCTCCTGCGCTGGTTTTAATTGTCGCTATTGAAATAGCGATGTTGCCAGTGGCCGTGTCCTCGTCTCAAGCCGTTACTCAATCATCTCTTCGAGAATCCTCAGAAGTGCCGCAGAAATTTCCAGGGCAAGCGCCACCCATCTACACAAGCCCCAACGAAAATCCACCAACAGACGGAGCCTTGATTTTTGAAACGACCTCAACGGATCAGAAATTAAAAGCCGAAGAAGAGAAAGCCCGCTTAGAACATCAAAGAACTTTACTCGAAAATCCACCGGCCACAACCAAATTCAATCGCTCCAATATCATTGAAAAATAAGAATAGAGAAAAAAGAATCTGGCGGCTGGTTGAAATAAAAAAATGAATTTCCAATGAAACCCTAAAGAGGTGGGAAATTATTTCGACTTTATTTTTTGATCCAACGCCTTTACTTTTTGCTGAAGCTTCAAATATCCCCCCCAAGGATCTCTTTTTTGAGTCGCCAATCTCTCCAGAGTGGACCTCAAGCCAAAATGAGCGGGATCGCGAAGCGATTTTATCTCTTTCCATTCGACAGGAACAGCCGCAGTAGCCCTTTCGCGAGCCCGCAAAGAGTACGGCGCAATCGCCGTGGCCCCGAAGCCGTTGCGCAAATAATCCACAAAGATCTTTTGACCACGGGCCGTCTTCGCCATTTTGGCTGTAAATAATTTAGGATGCTCGGTCACCAACTGAACGGCCACCGACTTGGCAAATAATTTCAAATCTTCCCAAGAGTAAGCAGGCCGGATCGGGACGTGCAAATGCAAACCCTTGCCGCCCGTGGTTTTCAAAAAACTTTTGAGATCCAATCGTTGCAAAAGATCTTTTACGATGAGGGCCGCCTCTTTCACCTGCAACCAAGAGATCTTTTCATCTGGATCTAAGTCAAATATGATTTGATCGGGCCTCAGCACCCGATCCTGATGAGTTTGCCACGCGTGAAACTCGATCACACCGTACTGAACAAGTTGCAACAGACCCTCGGACCTGTCGATGGAAATCACCTTTTGACCCAGAGCCAGGCTTTCCGAAATTTCGGTCAAATTTGCATTGTGAGGATGTTTCTGGAAAAAACAATTTTTACCTGCCTCATCTGGGCAGCGCAAGAGTGAGAGCGGTCGGCCTCCCGATAGCTCCAAAAACCAAGGCGCCACGCTCTTGTAATAATTAGCGACGTCCAGCTTCGTGATTTTTTCTCTGGGAAAGATCATGCGATCTGGGTGCGACAATTTCACCGATGGCTCATCTTTCATTTTGGCCACAGATCGTTTTTTCAACTTTCCCTCCCGCACCCCTGACGATGAAGCCTCCTCCTCCCAAGCGACTTCGCGTGCAGCCTTGTCTTCGCGAAAGCCTTTAAAAACTGAATGTCTTAAAGTTCCCTCTCGAGTGATCGCGTGAAATGCAATTTCGGCGACGAGTTTTGGCTTTAGCCAATGAATTGATTTTGTGGCCGCCGGCGCAGAAATCTGAAACGGAGAATTTTCTGTCTCCAGCGATTTCATTTTTTCGAGGATGTCTGTTAAATTAGAAGAATTAAAACCCGTTCCCACCCGTCCTCGATATCTCAATCGCCCATTTTCGTAAGTTCCTAAAAGCAAAGCTCCAAAGGCCGCACGTTCGCCAGCGGGATCGGTGTAACCACCCACCACCAGCTCTTGACGCTGGTCGCACTTCACTTTTTGCCAAGAATCACTCCGGCCCTCTCGGTAAGAACCTTTGCGATCTTTTGAAACAATTCCTTCAAGGCCACGCTGACAGGACTCTTGCAAAAGCTCTTCACCTTGCGCAAGCCAGTGTTCGCTGTACTGAATCCGCGGCGAAGATTTTTTTAAAACTTCCCTTAAAATGAATTTGCGATCTTCCAAAGTTCGGTCTCGCAAATCGTGACCATCCAAATACAAAAGATCAAATATATAAAAAAGACTGCGATCAAATTTCGAGGTCTTGAGTGCATCTTGCAAATCTGAAAAACTGGGCCGGCCCTTCGAGTCCAAAG
>CALCCV010000144.1 GCA_937900305.1 uncultured Pseudobdellovibrionaceae bacterium
GACACTCTTTCCCTACACGACGCTCTTCCGATCTATTGTTGTCGTGCCATCGCAAAAACTTCAATTGCTTCAAGATATCTCGAACCAACCACGCACATCCGGGGCGAATCAAAAAAATTCGATCGGTCATCGACAACGTTTTGTCAGTCCGACGGCGCTTCAGTCTTTCCCGAAGTTCAAAGGCTTCGTAATATGTTTTTTCAAGCATCCGCTTCGTCAAAACATAAAATGAGGTGTTGGTGTCAGCTCCCGGATTCTCTTTCTCGATAAAACGATCCACTCGCTTTTCAAATTCTTTGGCAAACCATTCGTGCCGGCGGACCGTGAAATAGATCAAAGCTCGAGCCATCAGACCACACACGAATGTCAGGGCCATGAGAGGCAAGAGCAATTCCACGGCAATTCTCAGCACGTCGCCAGTCAGCAATTTGCCAATGAGCTGCGAGGTCATGGTGAACTCCTTTGATTGCGATTGACAGAAAATTTAATCAAAACTTTTTGCGATTTTTTGCAGTCCACTTTTTTACAAAAGGAGCCAACATCAAGACTTGCCAAATCCCGACTGACTTTATTTTCTTCGAAAAAACTTTTTCCCGAAACTTTCGCCATTGTTCGCATTTGTTTTTGAAAGGCAAAATTCATCTTGCTCGGATTAAAGACATGCTGAAAAATGGAACGCGCCCGTTTATAACTCAAATCTAAATTGTACTCGGCGGCCTTGCGATCTTCGTCTTCCAAACTTTCTGGATTTACGACTTTGCCTTTGTAGGTGGGGGAAGCAAACCCAATGATCTCAACTCCCGAAATTTTCTCGGCGACGGCCTTATTCGCAAACAAGGACCGAGCATAGGCCGGCATCGCCTTTTGCAAGATGGACTCCATCATCGGTTTCAAGTCAGCACGATTGGTTTCGAAATAATGATCCCCGAAGTCAATCGTGACGTCGCCAGACTCTAAGTCCACATCTCCTTTGACTCCGGCGCGCTCAAAAGCCTTCTTGATATCCTGGGCAATTTTCTTGCGAGCATCGAGCTCGGCCCGCGCATCGGCCAACTGCTTTTGCGTGCCCATCAAATTGTCGCGCAATCCACCAATTTGGTCTTCAAGGCGTTTTTGCTGAAACGCCGCTTTCGCTCTAAATTCAGCTTCTTTAGCAGCACGGGCTGCGCCGGAGAGTTTTTCCCTGCCCAGCTCGGCTTCAAAAGCAGCGCGATCTTTCCCCCGCTGCGCTTCGAAAGCTTCTTTCATCTCGCCAGACCGGCGATTGAATTCATCCTCTTTGCCCGCCAATGCTTGACTCAACGCCTCGGCCTGACCCTTCGTTTCCGTCAGAGACGCTTGCGCAGTTTGAAGCTCTTGAGTCATGCCTTTCAGTTGGCCTTGAATCTCACTGTTCTGCTCTCGCAACCCCGAAATCTGCTGAGTTTGATCCCGCAAGCGATAGACTTCTTCATCGTATTTCTTTTTCGTCATTTGCTGTTGAGCATAGGAAGCCTTCAACTCTCTCAGTTTTCGATTCAAAGAGTCCGAGAGGACACCAATCTTCTTTTCGCCCTGGAGAATTTGGGCGCGCTTTTCTTCAACTGCGCTTTTCAAGTCCGTGATTTCAAATCCTTGCTCACGAATTTCTGTATCTTGATTTCCAATGATGTTGTCGCGTTTTTTGATGCGCGTTTTGGCAACCACATTGCTATTCACCATGTTCCGAACCAATTGCTGATATTTGTTAAGAGCTTTCTCTTTCTTGGCCAGATTTTCGGAAGCCGCCGCCAAATCTTCTTTTTCTTTTTTAGCTTGATCCTCGAGTAGGTCGAGTTTTTCCATCAAATCGCCATAAAGCTTTTCTTCGTCGGGAGAGGCTTCCTGATCGAGATACTGAGTCTTAATGCTTTCGTACGCTTTCAACTGATTTGCCAAATCTTCATTGCGCAGGCTCATTTTATCGATCTGAATTTTTTGCTGAATGGCCGTCGCCCCAGTCCTCAAACTCGCGACAACATACAAAAGCAAAAAGACAAACGCCAATCCCATAAAGAGGTCGGAGTAAGAGGTCCAAACGCTGCCGTGGCCATCACTATTGTCGTTGGGTCTGTATTGAAACGCCATATCACCGGAAGTATCGGCGCAATTGGCTTTGTTCTCGCCGGCAAAAGGTCCTAGGACCCCGAAATACTTGCGATCGTCCAGTGCAAAAGTCTCGAATCAACTCCTCAGACCCTCATCCCGAGCCTCATTCCAAATCCGGAGATGCAAGCATGTCCCACAAGTCTGCCAGTTCTTTTATTTGTGGGCTTTCCCTTGAGACTCCACTTTCGCAATAGCCGCCGCCACTTTGCCAGGCGAGCCCAAAAATTTCTTGTCGCGCACTTCGAAATTTTGATCCAGTTCATACTGAAGTGGTATTCCGGTGGGCACATTGAGAGTGAGAATCTCTTCAGGAGTCAGCTTCTCCAAAGTCATAATCATCGCCCGGAGGCTGTTGCCATGGGCAACGACCAAAATCTTTTCATTTCTGTTTAAGCGCGGCAGAATTTGGTCTTCCCATGTCGGGCGCACACGGTGAATCGTGTCCTTCAGGGATTCGCCCGCAGGCAGCAGATTTTTTGGAACCTGTGCATACTTGGGATCGCGGCTGGGATGATCGAGGTGCTCAAATTTCATGGCCGGCGGCGGAACGTCGAAACTTCGGCGCCAAATTTTGACCTGTTCTTCGCCATGTTTGGCCGCAGTTTCGCTTTTATTCAGACCTGTGAGTTCGCCGTAATGCCTTTCATTGAGACGCCAATCCTTGATCACTGGTAGCCAGTTTAAATCCGCCTCATCGCTGAGCAAATTGAGGGTGCGAATCGCCCGCTTGAGCACACTCGTGAAGACCATATCGAAAACCAATCCGCTTTCGCGCACGGCAACACCGGCCTCCCGCGCTTCCTGCGCGCCCAAAGTCGAAAGATCTACGTCCTTCCAACCCGTGAAACGGTTTTCCTGATTCCAAAGACTCTCTCCGTGCCGAACCAAAACCAAAGTGGCCATGTGACTCCATTCACACCGACGAAATGCGAGCCGGTGACAACTCCAACCAAAGTAGCGGGAAAAAGCTTCGAGATCTAGGCTCTCCTCGGCATGATCCCCCCAAAGGCCGAGCCGGCCCTAGCGCTTTTGTCGAGCCAGATTTTTTGTGTGTTGCGCATAGAGAGACCCAGAGCGAAACTTGAGGCAGAATGAAAAAGATCAATTTCTCTGAGTCCTTATTCTATTTTTTCGCTTTGCATAACAGAGTGACGGACTTAGGGGAGTTTGAAACTTTTTGTCCTCTCAAAGCCTTGGCTTAAGGAAAACACCATGAAACAGTCTGATCGCACGGAGTCCTCGTACGCCCAAAGAGACAACCTCGAATACATTGAAACCCTCTATAAACAGTACACTGCTGACCCCGCCTCCGTCGCAGGGGATTGGCGGCGTTTTTTCGAAGGTGTTGATTTTGCATCTGGCAACACCTTCGGCCTGTCAGAAAAAGAACTAAATGTTTTTCACCTTATCAACGCCTATCGAAACTACGGCCATTTCGAGGCGAAACTCGACCCTTTGAGCAACACCTCCATTCCCAGCGATCAATTGGCCCTCAAGCGCTTTGGCTTGGTTGACGCCGACCTGGACTCCCATTTTCAAATTGGCGCGATCGTCGGTTTGCAAAATCCAAATTTGCGCGAGATCATCACCCACCTTCGCGGCGCCTACTGCGGAACCCTAACGGTTCAATGCGCTGAAGCTCTGCCAGAAGTTCGCAATTGGTTTATTCGCGAATTTGAACTCGACCGCCAACAGTGGAAACCGTCGACCGAACAGCGAAAAGTTTTTTTACAGGATCTGACAAAGACCGAATGCATGGAGAGATTCCTCCACACTCGCTACGTCGGTGCCAAAAGGTTTTCCATAGAAGGTGGGGACTCCCTGATTCCCATGCTCAACTACCTTTGCGAAAAAGGCTCCGAGGTTGGCGTCCAAGAAATCGTGTTCGGGATGGCCCATCGAGGTCGCCTGAATGTCCTCGCTAATTTCATGGGCAAAAATATCGCTTACATCTTTGCGGAATTCAACGGCCCCACCGAGCTCGCCGAAAAAATTGAGGCTTTTGATGGAGACGTCAAATATCATCTCGGTTACCAAACTCAGCGAAAAACCAAAACTGGCCAATGCCAAGTGACCCTCGCCTTCAATCCGTCGCACCTCGAAGCGGTCAATCCCGTCGTCTTGGGCATGACCCGCGCAGCTCAACGCCGCCGCAAAGATACAAAAGATCGCAAAACCGTCATTCCTCTTCTGATTCACGGTGATGCCGCATTTTCTTCACAAGGTGTGAACTTAGAAACATTTCAGATGGCGCACGTGAAAGGCTACACCGTAGGTGGCACTGTGCACGTCATCATCGACAACCAAGTTGGATTTACCACTAGTCCCGAAAATGGACGTAGCTCTCACTATGCCTCCGACACCGCAAAAGTTCTGGCAACTCCAGTCCTGCACGTTAATGGCGACGATCCCGAAGCTTGCGTGCGAGCCATGGACATCGCGGTTCGATTTCGGCAAGAGTGGTCTCGGGACATTGTCATCAATCTCATCTGCTATCGGCGCTATGGTCACAACGAGGGTGACGAACCCGCTTACACCCAACCGTTGATGTACGAATTGATCAAAAAACACCCGACTCCACGGGACCTTTATGCCAAGCGATTGGCCGGTGAAAATCAAATTCCGGCCACCGAAGCCGAGGCCCTTTTGAAAGCCGAAATAGATCGTCTGCAAGACATCTATGACAAAACCAAAGCGGCACCTCCAAAACTTCCAGTTTTTAATTTCGACGGATATTGGAAAGGTCTGCGGCGTGGGCGTCCCGAGGATTTCGCCAAGCCCACCGACACTCGCGTGAAACAATCAGTGGTTGAAGACATCGGGCAGCGACTCAGTTCCTTTCCCGAAACCTTCACTCCTCACCCGAAGCTTTTGAAGTTGCTGGAGTCTCGCAAACAAATGTCACTTGGCAAGGAGCCCATCGATTGGGGCATGGGCGAATTGTTGGCCTACGGAAGTCTCCTTCACGAAGGAACCAGCGTTCGCCTGACGGGCCAAGATTGTGTGCGTGGAACGTTCACTCACCGCCACGCCGCCATCTATGACTTCAAAACGGGCGAACCCTACAAT
>CALCCV010000145.1 GCA_937900305.1 uncultured Pseudobdellovibrionaceae bacterium
TTTCGATGCTCGAGCCCGAAACCCCGCTGGTCGTGAACAGCTTCAATGACATCAAAAACTCCCTCTCTTATTCCGGAGGATTGTTGGCGATGAAGCCGGAACAAAAATCAGCCTTGGGCAAATTGTTGAGCCGTCTGACGGCAAGTCAGTCGCAAAAATTGAAAGAGGACAGTTCACAGGGCAACTTCGCCGACCTCATTGCCTGTTCGTCGATCCAAAATTCGCAGCTCATTCAGCAACAGGGTGGAGACATTGATCCGCGCAACAATGCTGAAGTTGCAACGGCTTGGGGTTTGAACGCTGCCAGTAATCCTGCAGCTAACGAGTTTAAATTTGCTTCGATGCTCTATAGTTCGATCAAGGGCAATGCGGGAGTCGTGAATGTTGAGCTCGGCGGATACGACTATCATGATCAAACTCGCACAACGGGTTCGGCCAAAGACCTCGACGCTGGCAAATACATCGGCCGTATTTTAGAAACTGCACGAATCATGAATAGCCCCATTTTCTTGTATGTGACTTCAGACGGCTCCGTAGTTTCAACAGTTTCAAGTGACGATCAATCTCCTTGGGTTTCTGATCGTGGTTCAGCGGGTATGGCTTTGATGATCGTGTATTCGCCAAAGGGACGACCGAACACCAAAAGTTTTCAACTTGGTCATTTCACCCCAGATCAGGCCGCCGCCGATTCGACACCGTTTGGAGCGAATCCTGAAAAGGCCGCAGCCACTGTTTTTTTAAATTATCTGGTCGCGAGCGGTAAGCCGGATCTGTTCGACAGCATTGCTCGCGGAGTGTTTGATCCGAAGTTTGTGACCGATCTCACAATTTTCACATAGATCACCCATAGGTTTGTAATGACGGGGAATGTTTAAAGTAAAGGGGTCAGAGTGCAAAGACAAAATGCGCAACAGCGAACACCAGCAACTTGGCGACAGAGAATAAAACCTCTGGTGGTGATTTCATTTTGTGTTTTGAGTTTGCCACTTGCATTTTTGAATTGCAGTGGTGGCTTCGACGATGGAAGTTCAATGGCAAAAAAATCGATGTTGCTGGCAACTCCTAGTCTGGTTCAGGGCTCGGTCTGTGAAGCGCAGCTTTTGCAAGCCTACTCCGCTTCCTTTTTTCCGGTCGTCAGCAACAAATGCAAAGCCTGTCACGTCGTTGGACCAGGTTTGGGGGCTTTTGCTTCTCCAGATATCAATACGTCGTTGGCTTCGTTTCGAGAGCTGGGCGCCGCCCGAATCAAGGCCAACGCTGTCAATCCTAATCACAAACCACCTTATACTGGTTCACAAAATCAGCCTGATATCGATGCGGCAGATGCCGTGTGGACGGCCGCCAGTTCGACCTATTTGACTTGCCTTGCGAACTCTGGCGACTCAGAGCTTCAAATGAAAACAGCAGAAAAGGCGATGGAAGCCACCGCGGCCGTTAAAATCCTTAGCTGGGATTTGAATTCCGAAACAGCTGTGGGCACCCAACCTCAGCCGGTTCGATTTTCTATTGAGGTTAAAGTTGCAAGCGTTAAGGTCGGAACTGAAATGATGTCTGGATATGTATTTACAAATCCAAAAATCAGCGTTAGCCAATCTGGGCGAAAATTTGCAATCGATGGATTTTCGATTTGGGTGAATGGGCAGTTGCAAGAGGAAATCACGACTTATAAAAATCTAAAGCGTGTTGCTAATATCGATGAAATCAATCTCATGCCAGACACGAACACACTGTTGATGCGAACTCCGATGACCGAAGATAAAATCGCAATTGAGTTTGCTGGCCTTCAAGAAACTAATGAAAATGACAAACCTCCGGAGGTCATTGCTCCCCCCGCTGGAGGAGCGACTCCGCCGATCAACAATGCGCCCCTTCAAACGTTCAGACAATTGGTGGCTGCAACGGGCGTGATCGGGAAAAACTGCATTGCCTGCCACAATGGAACTCGCACGGAAGCCGGTCTGAATTTGACGAATTACACAGCCGCTAAGGGTGCTGTCGTAGTCAATAAATCTGCTGACAGTCTGATCGTCAAACGCATGCTCAATTCCGGAAATCCAATGCCGCCAAGTGGGCGCTTGCCTTCACTGGATGTGGACACCGTGAGAAAATGGATCGACAGCGGAGCTCCAGAGCTTTGACAATGAAAACGGGAACGTGATTGCGATCGAGTTTCGGTTTGTTGACATTTCACAGAGATTTTTGAATCTGAGACTGAGGGTTTGACGCTCCCTCAGCATTTCGAAACAATGTGTTCGAGGTGCTTATGCGTTCATCGTGTGTGGGATTTTTTTTAAGTGTGGGATGTAGCATTGTCCTTCCATTCTTTCCAGCCCAGGCCCAAGCGCAAAGTGGTCAAGAGAAATCGATTCAGTTGTTTATGGAAGCAACGAGAGTGATTCGTCACCCTCGCTGTATGAATTGCCATCCGGCAGGAGACCAGCCGACGCAAGGAAATGATTTGCACCCTCACGCTCAGTATGTGCAGCGAGGAGTTGACGATCACGGGGCGATAGGAATGAGATGCAACACCTGTCACGGAGCTGCGAATTATGACTACGCGAAAGTGCCCGGAGCTCCGAAGTGGGGACTGGCGCCACGCTCGATGGGGTGGCAGGGACTGTCGGATGGTCAACTTTGTGAGGCGATTAAAGACCCTGTTAAAAATCACGGCATGAGTCTCGAGAAACTCATCGAGCACATGGCGAAAGATCCGTTGGTGGGTTGGGCCTGGGCGCCAGGTTTGGGCCGAGAGCCTGCGCCGGGCACTCAAGAGAAATTTGGTCAAACCATCGCCGCCTGGGTGCAAACGGGAGCTCACTGTCCCTAAGGGTTTCTCCGTCCAACCTCGGATTTCCGTTAGTTTAACTTTCTCATTCAATTTGCGCTTATATTCCCTACGGCTCGCAGAAGCCCCGTCCAGGGTAGCAGGGCGCAGCGCTGGCGGAGTGGGTTGATTCGCAAGTGTTGCCAACATTTCAAGGCTTGAAGTTCGGTGGGCCAGTCACTTTCTGGTGGCTGTTGCAAAGTTAGCTGCAGTCTGTTGTTCAGCTCTGCAAGTTCGGATACTTTTTTGCCAACACAAAATGTGCTGAGTAACGAGGCCGAAGCCGCACAAATTGCACATGATTGTGTTCGGTATTCTATCTTTTGCACCTGCTGGCTGATGACCAGAACTCGAAGCTCCACTTGATCACCGCAAGTGGGATTGAGAACTCTGGCTTGCAGAACATTGTCGCCCATCTCGGTAAAGTTTCCGTTACTTTTTGAGCGAGAGTGTTTCAATAAAAAATCACGAAGCTCTAATTCTTCTGGATTCATAGAACTCTGGTTGGAAACTTCAAAAGGAGAATCTCACAGATCACACTCAATGCGATTTCATCGGGATTTCGAGCATCCATATCTAGCCCGGCGGGCAGAAAAAATGGCAAATCTAAAGCTGAGCCGGCGGACCAATTTAATTTTTCACAAACTTCTAAAGCTCTTGTGCGGCTGCCAATCATGGCTACGTAAACGGCTTGTTTTTCTAGGGCCTTTTGCACCAAAAGGGCGTCCACAGGGAGATGGCTGGCAATGACGACACACTCACCTTCGTGAAACCCAACGTGATCGTAAGAGTCGTGAATGCACTCGCAAATGACAGCGGCTGGAAATCTTTCGGAGTCTGAGTTCTGTTGCAGCGAATCTGGTGAAAAGCTTGGCGAGAGCACCCTGACAGACCAACCCAGTTGGACGCCCAGTTTGGCCAGGGATTCGACGATTCGACTCTTGCCCACCAAAACTAATTTCCGAAGTGGCCATACCACATTTACACAAGCAAAGGGCAAAAGGTCCAAACTTCCACCCACAAAACGCACAGGCAGGTTCTTGAGTTCGCGCAATGGCAAGCCGGTCCGGTTTCGCGTTTGAACTAAACTTTGAGCGAGCAGGATTAGAAAATCGGCGAAGGAAGAAATTTGTTGAACGCGAGGCTGCCACTCCAGCTGCCAACCGCGACTGGCGGCGAAATACTCGGCATCCTTGGCCGAAAGACCTTCAAGACGAGGCATTTGCAGAATTTCTTTGGGGAGAACAGGTTCAATGAAGACGTCCATCTTGCCGCCGCAAGCGACGCCGAGGCCAAAAATTTCGTCATCCAGAATGGCGGTGACAATTCGGGTCTGATTTTCCTCAATCGCCTGGGTTGCATTTTCACCCACAAATTTTTCGGCACAACCGCCGCCAACCCAACCAAAGTCATTTTTTCCTTGATAATTCAAAATGGCCTTAGACCCTGTTCGAGCCGAAGCGGAACCTTCGACTCGGATGACAGTTGCGACCGCAAAGGGTTGATTTTTGCGATGCGCTTCGGCCAGCGCATCCAGAAATCCCTCTTGCCTCAAATCGGACCTCGGTCGGCCATGTCTTGAGCAAAATGAAGAGCGCCTTGGGTGTCGACGTCATGAGCCACGCTCTGGTCGCGGGTCGTGAATCGAAAAACCAGATTGCTGTATTTATCAAACAGAAAGCTGGCCCCGCGGTCCGACTTCGGCTGCATTAAAATTTCGGCAAAGTGCACTCGATGAATCAAGCAAGGGTGGCCAGGAGTGAGATCTGGCAAAACATAGGGTCTGGCCAAGGTTTTTTGGTTGTAAAGAAACTCACTTTCAGCTGCAGACAAAAATGTATTGAGCGTTTTTTGTTGAAGCAGCGGGAGATCCACTAACATCACCAGCAGCGCATCAATGTCGGCTGTCACTGCACGGACACCGGCTTGCAAAGAGCTCATCACACCTGTTGCAAACTCTTCGTTCACAATGGCATGGCAGTGAGCAAAATCTGGTGCCGCGGCCGGTGACTCCATCTCGCGAAGAATCTCCCCAGCCTTTGCCCCCAAGACGATGTGAATGTCAGATAACTTTCCTGAACTTTTTAAAGCTCGAGTCGCCATCTGCAAAAAATTTCCATCTTGCCAGGGAGTGAGGGCTTTCGGATGTCCCATCCGATGACCTGATCCTCCTGCTAAAATCAATCCTTCGATTTTCATTGCAACCTCACGCTTTGAGTTCACGTGAAAACGGAAGTTTTCGCAAGCGCTGATGAGTCAAACGGTAAATTGCGTTAGCCACGGCCGGAGCAATCGGAGGCAGTCCCGGTTCTCCGAGTCCCGTGGGTGGCTGCGTGGTTTTGACAAATGACACAGAAACTTCCGGCATTTCGGGCAGGCGCATCACTGGATAGTTGTGGAAATTGCTGGTGGTGATGATTCCGTTTTCAATTTTGATTTCACCGTGCAACGCCGCCGAGAGTCCGTAAGCAATGGCCCCTTCCACCTGAGTTTTTGCACCCTCGGGGTTGACCACCTGGCCACAGTGCACAGCGCACCAAACTTTGTGGACTTTGGGTGTTCCACCGCTGAGAGAAACTTCGGCAATCTGACCTACGACAGTGCCAAACGACTCATGAATCGCCAGACCCCAAGCGCGTCCCTGCGGAACTTTTTTCTTGGCCCAACCCGTTTGCTTCGCCAAAAGATCTAGCACCTCAATATGGCGCGGAGATTTCTGCAACAAACTCCTGCGCAGTTTGAGGGGATCTTGATTGGTGGCTTCGGCCAGTTCATCTAACATCGTTTCCATCACGTAAGCGGTGTGGGTGTGACCCACCGAACGCCACCACAAAGTGGTGATGGGCGTTTGCGCGCGAACTTGATGACATCGAAAATTTGCAAAGTCGTAGGCGGTATCTGAAACACCTTCGGTGATGGTCGATTCCAGACCGTCTTTCACCATGAATTGTTCGAACATTGATCCACCGATCACCGACTGGCCAACAATCTGATGGTCCCAACATAAAAACTTCTTAGATTTATCCAGACCAATGTTGACGCTGTGAAAAGTCATTGGGCGATAAAATCCGCCCTGCATATCATCTTCCCGAGACCAAACCACTTTGAGTGGGCGTTTCGCCACCTTTGCAAGTTCGCAGGCTTCGGAGGTGTAATCTGAAATTTTATTAGCTCGCCGACCGAAGCTGCCTCCGGCATAAACGGTATTGACAGTCACTTTTTCGGGCGCCAATCCCAAGATCGCCGCCGCGGCTCCGCGATCGGATGTTGGCATCTGGTGACCTGACCAAATCTCGGCGGTCTTGCCATCAAAATGGATGGTGCAATTCATCGGCTCCATTGGGGCGTGCGCCAAAAATGGAAACTCATACTCAGCCTTCAAATTGTTAGTCGACTCTTTGAGCAACTGATCCACATTCCCACGGTTGGCCGCGGCCGGACCTTTGCCTGCAGCTTGTTTGCGAAAGTCTTGCATCAGACTTTCATCAGAAAATGCAGTTTTGCCTTTTTCATCCCACTCAACTTTTAAAGCGTCGCGCCCCACCCGAGCCGCGTGAGTGTTCTTGGCAAGAACAGCCACTTTGTCGCCAAAACGAATCACGTCGGTGACGCCGGGACTTGATTTTGCAGTCTTTGGATCCAGAGATTTAATTTTCATTCCCGGAGACGGGGGACGTAAAATCATCGCGTATTGCATATTCGGAATTTGCACGTCTAAGCCAAACACAGCTTCGCCGTTCACTTTGCCGGCGGCGTCCACCCGGTGAACCGATTGACCAATGATTTTGAAATCCTTTTCTTTTTTCAATGGTGGGTCTTGGGGCAGCGGCAGACGATTGGCTGCCTCGGCCAGTTCGCCAAAAGAAAGCTTGCCTTTTTTCGGGTGAATTACAAAGCTATTTTCCACTTTGAGTTCCTGAACGGGAACTTGCCATTTTGCGGCGGCAGCGGACTTCAGCATTTCGCGAAGAGCGGCGCCAATGCGTCGGTGTTGCAGCCATGAGGAACTGAGGGCCGAGGATCCGCCGGTCATTTGCATACCTGCAAAGACAGTGTGGTTGTAGACAGGATTCACCGGTGCAGACACCGAGCGGATCTGTTTCCAATCACAGCCCAATTCTTCGGCGATCAGCTGGGCCATCGATGTGTTCACGCCCTGGCCCATTTCGAGTTTGTTAATCACAATGGTGATTTGATTGTCAGGGCTGATTTGCACAAAGGCATTGGGTGCTTCGATGGGCTTTGCAGCAGGTGCCCCTTCTTGGGCCAAAGCTTTTTGACCAACGGAGGGCAGGTAAAATCCGATGATCAGCCCGCCGGCGGCGAGTCCAGATGTTTGTAAAAAAAGTCTTCGAGACAAATCTGTTTTATTTGATTTTGAAATCATGGTGCGCAACTCCTCAGTTGTTGAATCTACGCCAGGTCTTTGGCAGCTTGATGAATGGCCGTTCGAATGCGTTGATAAGTTCCGCAGCGGCAAATGTTTCCACTCATCGCCGAGTCGATTTCAGAGTCCGTGGGTTTTTTCAGCTTCTGAAGAAGAGCCACGGCACTCATCACCTGGCCAGTTTGGCAATAGCCACATTGAGGCACATGATGATTGACCCACGCCTTTTGCACCGCTTGCGTGATTTTGTCTGTGGCCGTGAGGCCTTCAATCGTTAAAACTTTTTTGCCAACAGCCGCGGAAACAGGATACGAACACGACCGCACGGCTTCGCCATCCACGTGAATTGTGCAAGCTCCACAAAGAGCCATGCCGCAACCAAATTTAGTTCCTGTGTATTTCAATTCATCGCGCAGCACCCAAAGCAGGGGAGTGTCGTCACTGACGTCCACCTTCACGACCTTGCCGTTGACATTCAATTCCATTTTCATCCTCCGTTGATGAAAATATCAGAAGTCATCTTCGAGATCTTGTCATCGTCATTGATGAGCGTCATAAAAAAATGTCTAAACGGCGACTTTTAGTGAGACCGCCGAGGGTAGTTGTCAGTAGATACTTTGTCGAACCCAGGCCGGATCTGGAGAGGTCACTTCTTTACCATGCACAAATGATAAAAATTTATTTGGTGGGGCGAATTCAATTTCTATGTCGAAATCTTGCGCGAGTTTGGCGATTTCAGGGTGCGCCTCTAAGACTTTGCCTGCCTCACAGGACATAAACCTAATTTTTTCAAGTTTAAATTGGCCTTCCTTGGCAGTAAGCAACTTGGTGAGCTGTTGGAAAATGGAAAATTCGCCAACCAAAAATTGTTGCGAGGAATAGCCAAACATTTTTTCATAAAAAAGACCCCCAGGCTTTAGTCCCGCTAAAATGCTCCAGCTGTAGCGGGCCTTCTCAAGATCCTTTCGATAGTTTTTGCATGTGCGATCCAACGGGTGGGCATCGCACATGAACGACTGTGCCAATTTTTCCAGCTTTGCTATCTTGTCATTGGTCAAATCTATGTAGTTGCGCCTCAGTTTTTCCGGTTCGCTATTTTTCATATAAAATCCTAAGCGAGTTTTCTCGGTATTAGGATTGTAAGTCGAGTGTGCGATGATTACGAGTTCCTTTACATTGTGATCTCTGACGCAAGCAGTGATGTCTTTCGGCTGTGCAAGGTCCACAAAAACCGTTTTGTCGCTCGCGTTTTTGAGCTCTTGCAAAAGCACCGGATGAA
>CALCCV010000146.1 GCA_937900305.1 uncultured Pseudobdellovibrionaceae bacterium
GAAAACATAAAAGCGATCATAAAGGATTCTGCGGCGGAAGGAGTTTATGTGTTCGCGATGGACTATTTTAAAATCTAAAAAATAGGTCCCTAGCCCCTCTTGATTTTTAGCGAGTCTGAAAGGCCGCGCTGATTGATCAATTTCGTCATTTTCGCGTTCCGACTGAGGATCTCCTGAATTTCGGAGGGCAAAAAAAAGTCTTGAAAGTTTCGATCGGACTTGCTCCGGTTGCAGCTTTGGCACAGGGGAATTGCGTTATTAACAAAGTACCCGCTCCGATGCTTCATCAGCAAAGACCCTCCGTCTTTTTTGCTGATGAAAAAATGATCCAGATCAAGGCCGTTGTCTTGCCGGCCACACTTTGCACACTCGTTGCGAAAAATTTCGAGCAGTGATAGCTGAAAGAGCTTTCGATAAAGGTTTTCCTTAGGATTGCCTCGACGAAAATCTCCAGCTTCAATCTCATAATCACGAGGACGCAGACTCAACTCGATAAATTCCAAGTCATTGGCCAGAAATCGGTGGCGTTCAATTCTCAGTGCCATTCGCACAAATGCCACGACACCCGCCCCGACGACCATCGCGCTTCCGATGGTCCCAGTGATCGCAGAATTCCACGCCGTCACGACCAAGGGCCAAATTCGCCAAATCAAAACCAATGTGAGCCCAAAGATCACGGCCGCACGCACCCGCGATCTTCTGCCCTTGCGCCGCCGCCGCCGCATGAGTCCCCCCCCAGGCCAACGTATCGGCAATCTGCGTTTCAATTTGAATGGGAACTTTCGATTTCCCATCCCAGCTCTGGGGTAAACTCGGGATGGAACTCGATCGTTCGAATGAGCGATGGCACCGAAATTTTGACCTCCGGAAAGGCCTTCTCAATCAATTCTTTCGTGGCAAGGACTCTCTGAGTTCCGACAAAGCAAGAGATATAAGCTCTCTCGTTAGACTGACTGAGGACGGAACGATTCATACCACCTCTGCCTCTTCCAGAAAATCATTGCGACCAATTGCAATTTTAGACTTCACTTCGACATCCCTGCCCGCATACACGATCCCTTCATCTGAGGGCACACAAGCTTTTGAGCTTGCGGTGGCAGCATGGGCAAGGAACAATAAAGAGTTGAGGCAAATTAAAATTTTCATATTTTTCTCCTGTGACCGGATATTGAATGAATTCAGGGAAAACAGAAAGGAAGATATCTGAAGATCTTTAGATTTCTTGACGATGGCGAGTGAGTTAAAACCACAAAGGTTGGAAACAATGCGAAGTTTATCAGTGGTGATTGTGGGTTTTGGTTTGATGGGGCCAGCCACCCCAAGTGGAGCGGCTGAAGAGCCCCCAAAAACCGAGCAAAGGGTCAAAGACCGTGGGTCCGGGCAAGCTCTGAATCTGTACATCGAAAATGACACCCGCGGATTGGGTGGGCCGGGGTCTGACCAAGCTTATACCAATGGTTTTCGCGTTTCTTATGTCTTTGCCGAAAGCGAGATTCCGTTTTGGGCTGAATCAACGATGAACCTATCCGCGGCGTTGAAACATGAATTTGAAAATTCGATTCCTAACTTTTCATTCGCCATCGGACAGCAGCTTTACACTCCAAACGACACGCAAAATACAGAATTGATTCTCGATGATCGGCCCTATGCGAGTTGGCTCTATGCCAGTTTCTCAGCGCAATTTAGAACCGAGAATCGCATTGACTCGATAGAGGCCAACATCGGCACCATTGGCAACACGGCCCTGGGTGAACAGTCCCAGAACAGCATTCATGATATTCTCAAAATCCCCACGGCCAAGGGCTGGCGCAATGAATTGAACAGCGAGCCCACCTTGCAATTCACTTATCAGCGGCGTCTCAAATTTTTCCAACTCTCTGATGAAGCGTCAAAAAGAAAATATTTCGACGTAACTCCCCACTATGGAGCGGCTCTGGGTAACGTGGCCATCAATGCCCACGCAGGCGCGCTCTTTCGTGCCGGATTGAATTTACCTGATGACTTTGGACCCGCGCGCGCTTCCGGAGATGGCGACAGCTTCGTGCCGGTCTCGCAGAATTTTTCGCGACCATGGAGCTTGTACGCCTTTGCTGGTGGACGCGCGACAGGAGTTCTGCGCAATATCTTTTTGGACGGAAATACGTTTCAGGCCAGCCATCGAGTCACCCGCAGAGCCATCGTTTTGGAAACTGAATTTGGTGCAGGCGCCCTCTGGAAACAATTCGGCGTCACCTGGCGATTCGTCACTCGCAGTCCAGAATTTCAAGAGCGCGATGAAGTCGCAAGCTTTGCTTCGCTCTCACTGACCTATTTTTTTTAAAAAAAGCTGAAGCTGTGCCGTGTGCGTCGGAGATGACAGTCTTTAGATAAGGTCTGCAAAATTTTGCACAAGGTCGCACCTCTACACTGGACCAAAGTCTGTTCCAAAAGCAATCCTTACACCGACGTTGGTCCTCAATTGCGCATGCCGACGAGTTTGAATTCACACCTTATTTTTATAGCGACTAGGATCGATAGCGAACTATAATTTTTTTAAAAGGGACTAAACATGGCCAAACGGCGAAAATCGCTGTCGGTCATACAGATACAAAAAATAAGAAAGGATACTTTTAGCATGCAATTGAAATGGCAAAATTCATCGCACCATCTCCTCCGGAGATTCGAGCAAAGTTTTTTTTCACCTTCGCTACTTTTGACCTGCTTCGTGTTGACTGTGGGATGCGCGTCCTCCTCCCCCCAAGTTCCAAGATCGATCGCGTCGACTGGTGAGCAGAAATCGCACCCCTCTCTGACTGAGGCCATCAATTTTAAGACACAAAAACAACTTTGCACAGCAGCGGAGTTCGCTCAGCGGCTGCAGGGGAAAATTTCATACACCTTCAAGGGCTTGGATAAAAATCAAGCCCCTAGGGAAATTTCGGTCACGAGTGATTTCCTTTGCCTCACGGATCATGACTTATATTCAAATCCCGACAATGCCGATCCCGAAAATGCCGATGCATGGAATAGTGATATAGACGTGTTTACCGGCGCCTGCGATTGGCAGGGCGATACGAAAAAAGAAAAGAAAAAATACGCTCAGGCGTTGACTCGATTTTTCGTGCTGGCTGAACCTTATATGAAAAACTTGCTTTGCTCTGACCAGCTCAAAAGAATCTGGATCGGTGGCGAGGGCGTCTCTTCATACTCAAGCAATACTGTGGGTGAAGAGGTTCATTTGGCCTTGGGACTGAAAAGACAAGTGCTTGATTTTGCTGCCGATCCCAACATCGGATGGAGCGGAATCATGAGCTGGTATGAACAGAAAAAGACTCTTGAGCGAGGCGAGCTTCCCCCTCAGCGACACAAAACGGGAGCCCAGGTGAAAGTTCAGCTAAAACCACTCTATGATGGAAAGATCACTGAGGTTGACGCCACACTCATGAATTTTCTGTATCATGAGTATGCTCACTTTGCGATCCTCGGTCCCCAAGGCTCTCCAACTCGATTGGACTATGCAAAATGGGTTCCTGAATGGTTGGAATTGGAATGGCCTGCCATTTTCTTCGAATGGGACCAACATCGCACGACTCCGCTCAGTGACAACAATCTGATCTCTCGTGACGAAGATCTAGCAAAGGCACGAAAAACGATTTGTTTCTTTGGAACTTACAACGATGAGGACTGCACAGGAAGTCGGATCCGTTACGACGATCCCAACTACGGAGAAATCCTGCTGCCCCACTACACCAATTACATTCCCGCAGGGAGCTCGGCAAAAGAGCGCACATCCACAGGCTTCATTACCAATCTGGCAGGAGCGAATGCCTCTGAGGTTTTTAGTGAATGGCTGACATTTCTCTCACTCTCGCGATATTACGACACGGTGAAAACAAATCTGGCTCCCACAAGCAAAGAGGTCAATAAATATGAATTCGAGATCTTCGACCAAATGCGAAGATTTAATCGAGGCCAGGGAAAAGATTTTCAAGCAGCGACTAATTACATTAAAAGGCGGGTCGAAGCCCTCGATAGCCAGCTGACGCGAACAAAAAAAAGGAAGTGAGAAACCAATGCTGATGCGGTCGCAACAAAAGCTCCCGTAGCATCTAGCTCCTCGATTTCATAGCAATTGCCTTGTGGAACTCCGACGTCGGAGTTCCACAAGGCCTTCAATCCTTCCCCAGAACCTCTGAGTGAAATAAAATCTGACCCTCGATAAAACTGGCGATAAAATAGTAGCTGTGATCAAAACCCTCGCGCAAATTGAAGTTCAGGGGTTGTTGGCAGGCTCGAGCTGTGGCCACTAAGTTTTCTGGTAGAAGCTGCAGGCCTTTCAAAAACTCGTCGTCGCCGCCTTGATCAATGAGGAGAGGCCGAGGATGGCGATGACCTGATCGCAAGAGTTCGGTGGCGTCCCACCGAGTCCATTCCGCAACCTCGTCGCCAAGATAGCCGGCCAAGGCCTTTTGTCCCCACGGGCAACTGATGGGATTGGCAATGGGTGAAAATGCAGACACCGCTTGAAACCTTTCAGGGTGCCGAAGACCAAAAATCAAAGCCCCATGGCCACCCATCGAATGACCGGAAATCGAAATTTTATGTTTCGCGATTTGGAAATCGGTGCTGAGAATTTCAAAAATTTCGTCCGCAATGTAACTGAACATCTGATAGTGATCCGCGTATCCAGGCGTGGTGGCATCCACATAGAAGCTAGCGCCTGAGCCAAAATCCCAAGAGTCATGCTCATTGGGCAAAGACAAACCTCTGGGCGAAGTGTCTGGGCAGATCACCATGAGATTTTCGCGGGCCAGAATTTTTTGGGCGCCAGCCTTGGTGATGAAATTCTCGTCGGTGCATGTGAGACCGGAGAGCCAAATCAAACAGCCTTTGATTTCTGCCTCGGGACGAAAGGTTGAAAATTTCATTTTTGTTTTTGTGAACTTCGAATCGTGTTCCCAAAATTCAGTGTAGCCCGCAAAAGTTTTATGACGTTTTCGCAGTTGGATCATTGGTCCTGCATCCGAATCACGCTGCGAATGCTAACGCCTTCGTGCATGTAATCAAAGGCCTTGTTGATCTGATCCAATGGCAACGTGAATGTCACCATATCATCGAGATTGATTTCTCCCGCCATGTACTGATCCACATAGGACGGCAACTCCGTTCGTCCGCGCACGCCCCCAAACGCCGAGCCCTTCCACACTCTTCCTGTCACCAACTGAAACGGCCGAGTTGAAATTTCTTGGCCAGCACCAGCCACGCCAATAATTATGGATTCTCCCCATCCCCGATGCGCGCACTCCAGCGCCGCTCGCATGAGTTGCACGTTGCCAACACATTCAAAAGAATAATCCACTCCCCACTCGGTCATTTCCACAATCACCTGCTGAACCGGTTTATCGAATTTCTTTGGGTTGATAAAATCTGTTGCACCAAATTTTTTGGCCATCTCCCATTTGCCATCATTGATGTCGACGGCGATGATCCGCGCAGCACCTACTCGACGTGCCGCTTGAATGACCGACAAGCCAATTCCGCCCAAACCAAAAACCGCCACCGTCGCGCCTTTCTCAACTTTAGCGGTGTTTAAGACGGCCCCAATGCCCGTGGTCACTCCGCAGCCCAAGAGGCAGACTTTCTCAAGCGGCGCAGCTGGATTCACTTTCGCCAACGCAATTTCAGGAACCACCGTGTATTCGGCGAACGTCGAACAGCCCATGTAGTGATGAATCATCTTTCCATCTTTGGAGAATCGCGAAGTGCCATCGGGCATCAGCCCCTTGCCCTGAGTCGCGCGAATCTTCACACACAAGTTCGTTTTTCCAGAGAGACAAAATTGACACTCACGGCACTCCGGGGTGTAAAGCGGAATCACATGATCTCCCACTTTTAAGGACGTCACCCCCTCACCCAACGCTTCGACAACTCCGCCGCCCTCATGACCCAAGATCACGGGAAACAATCCTTCGGGATCCGCTCCGGAAAGAGTGTAAGCATCTGTGTGGCAAACACCAGTCGCCATCACTTTGACCAGAACTTCGCCTGCGCGCGGAGCTTCGAGGTCCACCTCTTCGATCGATAGTGGTGCGTTGGGTTTCCAGGCGACCGCCGCTTTGATTTTCATAACAACTCCCTTATCAAGGTGACTGAGGTGATGGATTCTGAGGGACTGACGTATTTTTTGACAAGCTCCCCCACTCTCGCGAGGCGAACCTCAAAAACTACCGAAGGGATTGTCGCCAAGCAAGCTGCAGAGCGAATGAATGCGCAACGGAGCTCAACAATTTCAAATTTTGAAAAATACGGTTTGAAAAGTCTACCAAGTCAGTGACCAGGTTCGTCGCTTTCGCTGTCTAAACTTTGATCAAATCGAAATGAAAAAGAGCTCAGCGTTGGTCCACCCTTTGCTTTAGCGAGATGTCAGCAATGCACGCTAGCTAAAGGAGCTAAAATGAAAAAAACCTGTCTGAAACTGGCCTCATTCGGAGTTCTTCTGACTTTGATGGCCGCCTGCGAACAGCAAGAGAAAAAAGACGATCCTTCGAATGTGCAAGTTGAGCAAACCTCAGCACCCGTGATGGAGGCCCCGCCTGCGACCACGGAGTCCGTCGTTCAACCACCAGGCCAAATCGACGCCAAAAAAGCTGCGGAGTTGGAAAAATGCAAAGCGGAAGGACGCACCGATTGCAAATAAAAATTGAGTAAGAACTTAAATCTTAAATAAGAATTTCCATTTGGCGAGAGGACCTTCGCAGTGTTCTTTCGCAGATTCCCCAGAATCAAGCCCAGCAACCACCGTTGAAAATACGGTGGTTGCTGTTCCCCTCGCACCCGCAGTTAGGCAGACACTCAATCCATGGTTGTTGAATTCATGATCGGGATCAATGATCGGGATCAATGATCGGGTCAATGAGCGTGCCCGTGGCCATGGGGGCCGTGAGCGTGACCATGCTGCAGCTCTTCGGCAGTGGCCGCCCGCACATCTTCAATCGCCACCTCAAAATGCAAAGTCAAGCCCGCCAGCGGGTGATTGCCATCGACTGTCACTTCTTGAGGCGTCAGCGCCGTCACTGTGAAAATCTGAGGACCTTGAGATGAATCGACTTGAAAGGACATTCCCACTTCCAATTTTTCTGGATCAGGAAATTGACCTCGCGGCACTTTTTGCAGCAATTGATCCCGTTTGGGTCCATACGCCTTTTCTGCCGGAATCGTGACTTTCAATTTTTCGCCCTTGCTTTTCCCCTCCAGAGCCTCCTCTAAACCCGGTATGATTCCCCCATGGCCATGGAGATAAACCAGTGGCTCGGTGCCGGAAGATGAATCCAAAACAGTGTTTTTGTCATCGGTGAGTGTGTAGTGCATAGAAACGACTTTATCAGAACTGATTTTCATTGAACGTGCCTTCCTCAGTACGCTGGAGAGAGTTGGAGGGCCCTGCAAAACGACCCTGATTTCGCTGAGGAAACTGAACCAGGATGGCGCAAATGGCAAGTCTCGGCGTGCAGAAACTGAAAATTTCGAAGTTAAAGCTTTAACCCCAATTTTGCGCCGGTGCTCAAGAACTCACCTTCGCCGAATTTTGAAAGTCCTAGGCCAAACAGCTCGCTCATTTCCAGAAAGAGATCTGCTTTTGCAATCCGCCTTTGCGGGGAACCGACTTCACTGCCAAACTTCAGATCGCTTCCGCCACCGGCTAACACCATCGGTAGGTTGTCCGTGGTGTGCAGGTTCCCGTCTGACATGTTGGAGCCCCAGAGCACAAGCGAATCTTCCATCTGCCCTGCCACACTCATTTCTTGGAGAAAATGGGTGAAGAGAGAGGCGTGCCGCGTATTAATCACATTCAACTCAGCTTGCGCTCCAGCCTCGTTTTTGTGATGAGCATAACCATGATGATCTTTGGTGGCCTGTGGATGCAGAAGATGCTCATCGCCAACGCCATCGTCGTACATAATCGTCGCGCACGAAATCAAGTCACACTTCAAGGCCTGAGCAATCATTTTGTGCATCGTTCTGAAGTGGCGAATATAGAGATCAGCATCTGCATCAGCGCTCGGAGCGACACAAGCCGCCCGCCGTTCTTCTGAAGCGAGATCGCGGGTGATGGCTAACTCGGTTTCCCTGACACCATCGGTGTACGCTTGCAGACGCGCTTGATCAGCCGTTGAAAGCTTTCGATTCACAGCACCGAGTTCTTGCAGAACTAAGTCTAAAACACTTTTACGACTGCGATGAAGTGATCGCACCACCTTGGCTCCTTTCATCGACGACGAAAACAGCTTACCACCTAAATCGCTCGCCGAATAAAAGTTGGCATTCGGTCGATCTGGCGCACGCCAGCTGATCCAATCCAAGTAGCGATCAGAGTATGTGGCATGGTCACCTGAAAAATTTCGATTCATCGGCTTCCAACCCACATGGACGGAACCCACGGGACTGACATTTTTCTCCGCTACGAATTGGTCAAAACTCTTTCCACAACGAATGGGCCGTTGTGCACCAAGGAGTATCGGTGCACAGGACAAAAATCCTGCCGTATTTGCCCAGTGCGTATCCACGGCACCCGAAGGAGATTGAATTCCACGTAAAATCATAACTTTTGACTGTAGGCCATTGGTCACAATCGGCTTCAGAGCTCCCTCAAAAGTCCAGTTGCCATTGTCGGTAAACCCGGCGACATTTTGCGACATCAACGCTCCACTGGGTGAAAAAACACCGACAAATTTTTTACGAGAGGGGGCTACCTCTGCGGCCTCGGCCGATCGCGGTAGCAAGGACGAAAAAACTGGCAAGGTTAAAATAACACCTGAGTTCGTTAAAAAGGTGCGACGACTTTGTGGTCCCATCAGTCTTCCCCCATCTGGCGAAACGATTTTGAAGTGGCGATGACTTCAAAAAGATCTCTTACAGTGTATTTTGCCTTAGTTAATGCCGCAATAGTTTCATCATCCGACGCGTCCAATGCTTGCGGCAGAGAATGACTAAGAACTTTTCGAGCCACGCAACTTTTAAAATCTTCACGTTGTAAAACCAGGGACGCCAATTCGCTTGCATTTTGAAAGGCCTGGCTATCCAAAAAACCAGCGGTCTCAACCGGCTTGCCATCGGCATAGGTGACTCGCACGCGCCCATCTGGTCCATAACTTTCAAGGGCTAAACCCAACGGGTCCATGTACTGATGGCAACCGGCACACGCCGGCCCCGCTTTTCGATGCTCTTCCAGTTGCCGAGACACCGACCAAGCTGGATCGGCCGCCGCCTGCGCTTTGGCGATCTCTTGAAAGAGTTCCGCCGAAGGACTGGGGATCGTTCGGCACAACAAATTGAACTGAAACCATTTTCCGCGCACGATCGGTTTGGTGTTTTGGTTCGGAGCGGTCATTCGCAACAAACTTCCTTGACTCAAGACGCCCCCGCGCTGAGCCTGTGCCATTTTGGAAAATCCAGTGGCTGCCGCTCCTGATAAACCGTAGTGAGAGGCCAGCGCTGCTGATGCGAATGTAAATCCTGGCTGAATGATGGCATCGGCACCCAGATTTTGGTTGAGAATTTCACTGAACACCAATTTGGACTCGGTGATCATATCTTGATCCAAACTTGAGAGTTCCTCTTGCAGGGAAAATTCGCGAAACCCGAACCACTGACCGGCAAACTGATACGAAAGATCTCGACTGTAGGTTCGCAAAAGCCTTCGCACTTCCTCCCGGTAGACTTGATCCTCCGTCAATCTGCCGTCTCGAGCGAGCGAATAGGTCGTCGCATCGGGCGGGCCCGCCCGCAGAAACCACGACATGCGATTGGCCAACTCATAATTCTTGCGCGCCGAATCTTCAATTGCGGTTTGCCACTGCAAAGACTTCAGCTGCGTCTGCGGGGTCATGAGTATATAAGTTAATACAGACTTAATAGCTTCCCCCATCGGCGCATTGAGCAAGGGATAGGTTGCGACGGCCGTATCGGTTCGACTCGCCTTTTGAAAAGTAATGGAACCCAACAACGGATTGGTTCCGCCGACGGCGTGAGCATACACCTGATGGGCTTGGCCATCAGCCAACCGCACAGGTAATTGGAAGGTAAATCCATGTTGACCAGTCAAGACCTGACCTTGTTTCAGGAAATGATCGATCACATCGGGACGTGGCGAATTGGAAAAAGTCTTGCCGATAAAGGTGCCGGTGCCCGCAACGCCATCGAGATAAAAATGAATTTCAACCGCCCGGGAAGACCAGTCCGGATCGAAAGTCCATCCTTGCGCTTGCAGGGCCTCATTGACGCCATCGAAGTGTCCCACCGGAACCGATTTTGGCTCAGCATTCAAATCTGCCACCACGTCTTTATGGCGCGCCATAAAGATTTGAAAAAACTTTGCCTCTTCATCGGCAGTCACTGGCCGCCGAAAAGCCACTTCCGCGAAGCGCAAGGTGATGGTGCGAAGACAGCCTGTCCACGTCGCGTCTGGCACTTCGGGCACAGCACAACTAAAAATCTCTTTCGAGCGAAGGGCCCGCTCGGCGACGGCTTCAGCAAATTTTAAACGGGCTTGGATTTGACTGATATCGAAAGAGCTGTCGGCGCCAGAGTCAAAGCCACCCACCTTCGTGTCCGCGGGCAAAAGTTTGACCAGCGACAAATCCAAAGCACTCTCTCCCAAAATATCTCGAGCTAGCGCTGCCAACTCAAACCTCGAGAGATTTTTAACGTGCACAGATTCTTTTTTCTGCGAAATCGAATTTGCATTTGTGGTTTGCAAACTTTTAACGACATCAGATTTGAAGCCAATCATCCCGGCACTGCAATTCTGAAACAGAATCGGCAGCGACACGATCAACGCCCAAATCTGTATTGACACCCCAAGTTTGCGCATGAATTTCCCCTTGATTTCATTGTATTACCGATCTCCAAAAAGGAAATCGGTATAGATGATCAGGCCGCTAAATTCTCAAGATAGGACGGACTTCTGATGTTCTCTCCGCCCTCGGCTAGGCCCACTGACCAAGACCTGCACTCTCGATCAAATTTTCAACAGGGCCATGGACCAGAGACCAAAACAGAGTTATCACTGCCTCAGCGAAAGGCGGACGAATGGAAGAATCTCATAAAAAAACTCAATCTCAATCTCCAAACCACAAACTCAACCCCCAAATTATCTCCAAAGTCGAAGGCTCCTGTCACTGTGGTAAGGTTCAATGGACTTATGACTCTCCGATCGAAAGCACGACGGCTTGCAACTGTACGATCTGTCGACGAATTGGAGCCCTCTGGGCCTACGGGTACGAGGGAGTGGCTTTAAAATTTTCAGGAATCACACAGTCCTACATGCGCGGCAAAGAAATCGAATTTCACTTTTGCGCCAGCTGTGGTTGCTCCGTGTATTACCTGGGCAAGTCAAAGAACGATCAAGGTCAGCGAAAAGGGGCGATCAACTTGCGAGGCGCCAAAGAGCCCGAATCCATCGCCCACCTGCTGATTGACCACTTCGACGGTTTAGATCAGTTTGACGATTTACCGAGGGACGGCAAAACTGTGCGGGAGCTGTGGTTTTAACAGCGATCTCACCGACGGACTCCGAGTTGATCCACCTGACTACTTCATTGACATCTCTAGACGCTTCGAACCCCTGCGATGGCAATGATGTGGCACCTTCATTGCATTTCCTCCTTTTGTTGCGCTTTAGGTTGCGCGGGTGCAGTCGGAAGGAATTCGTATCGGAAGGATTCGTATATGAGACGTGTTTATTCATTGGCTTTGACCGCACTGACATTTTTCGCCGCGACCTCAACAGCCTCGGCAGCCAATCCAGCAGAAACCGAAAAAAATTTCGGCGGACTTTTTGATTTCGAAATCCCATTTTCTCCAGTGACTGACGAGGTGGTCCAGGATTTTATAGGCGCCTACGATCAGAAAGATGGTTTGACTCAAAGTTTGACAGAGAAGGACCGACTGACGCCACGCCAGGGTTCGCTGCGACCCACTTCGAACGCAGCCGTGGTCATCACCAAAGCCACCAGTCAATTTATCCGCGATGCCCGGCATTGGGTGAAACTGAAGTGCGCCATTCCCAACATGAACCTGCTTGAGTCGGAACACAGACTCCAATTCACTGGAGCAACAAAACTCACCTACTTTCAATTTTTCAATCCATCAGTTCCCAAAGACGAAGCCGGTGAAAAAGATTTTTTTAAAAAGCTGAATGCGAAATATGCGATGCCCACCATGGGTGCCTATTGGGAGGCCGAAAAAAACACCGAGATTCGAGGTCTGCCGATTTACAAATGCAAATTTCAACGTTCGGGAATGGCCGGCGACCAACCTCTTGAGCCTTTGGACTCAGAAATCGTTGCCGGTGATGACTGGCAGATGACGTTCAACGAGTCGAACATCGACATCGATCCCGGTCCTTCAGCAGATCCGAGCGGTATGGGTATGACCCTCGAAATCCCAAAGATTGTCACCGTGCACGCGGGGCTTTCAGTTCAACAGATTAGCACTGGAAAAACCTGGCAGGGAACCACGAGCCTGCCTGAAACCCACCTTTCATTTCAGGTCGTCGGCAATTGGCTTGTGCCCTTTCGAACCCACGAGCTCTCCAAAGGATTCGCAGTTCCGGTGGCGCGATTTGATCGCACCACTGGTGAAATCACGGGTTACTATGATTTCGGAATGCTTTTTCTCAAAAGTTTTCCGAAAGATCAGCCCATTTACCTCTCGTCGGTGATGTCTGCCAAAGAGCTCAAAAGTTTTTCACCCACCAATAGAAATCCACCGAGTCTTGGCACACGCGGAACAGATCCAAAGCAAATCAATCACTATCTCGCAGCCCCTGACTTTCCGGTGCGCACAAAGTACTGGAACTATGATCGCCTGCCGATTGGATCGGTCCACTTTATGGCCAATTCTCTTTGGCGCGATCCTCAGGCCGCTTCATGGAAAGAATTTCTAATCGTCAAAACTTCAACGGACGTTTTGGTGGATCTTTATTTGAGAAACTTGGCTTGGATCAACACCTATGATCACTTTGGTGAACCCAGAGACCAACTTCCGCACGAAACCATTGCGACTTTAGAAGACGCTTTTCAAGGAAACTGTGTAAAAAAACCGATTAACGTTGGCAGCGATCTCTATCTCATCGGTCCTGCGGATCGACCACTCAAAATGTGGTTTCCACACGAAATCATCATTGGCGGCGAAGAGGGGCGAGACGCGATTTTCAACAAATCCGAAACTAAGTCCGTATTCAATTACAACTGTCCTTAGCCAAGTGCTGCGAGTGAATCCCCAAGCCACTCGCTCAGCACCCGAACCGAAGTGTCCCGTTCACGACGGGCCCTTAACCACCACAAACAAATATCACCACGCATGGCCACGGGCCCGGACCAAGCGACAAGATCGCCACGCTTCAAAGATGAAAGAACCAGAAGCCGAGGGACGACACTCCAGCCAGCGCCCGTCTCAACGGCCGAACGAACGCTGATCAGACTGTCAACGACGACACTGGCTTCGGGCCCTTCGGGCGACAAACCCAAGGCTTGCCAGGGGTTGATGTCCAGATGACGCACAAGAGGTTTGTCTTGCAAAAATGATTGCAAGTTTTCGCTTCTCAAATTTCTAATTTTTGCCGACCAAGATTTTGGACCTATCAAACACCACTCTTCGCGGGCGAGTCGACGATGCGCGATCGCTGGGTCATTGGGAGCGTGGCAAGCCAAAACAAAATCACTCTGCCCGTTCAGCAATTCAAACTCCATCTCATCGGCCGCGGTCTTGACCTGCCAAGCCAACTCCCGCCCTGTCAAGATGTCGAGATGGGCAAGCCGCGGCACAACCACCTGCTCGGCAAACCACATCGTCGAAGTCAACGTCACCTGGCGGCGCTCTTTCAAGAGCATCGACTGCTCAGACATCGCTTCGTTCACCCACAGAATCAACTTGCGACCCTTTTCGGTCAAAACCCAGCGTCCCCGAAGCTTCTCTAGCAGACCGTGCTCCGCCGATATTCGCTGCGCCTTCTTGACCAAAGAGGCGGGGTCACACTTCAAGGCGAGCGCCGTTTCTCGCAATGAGGAATTTTGGGCGAGAGCTCGTACAATCAAACAGTCTTCAGGAGCAATCAAAAACTTTTCCATAATCCCACTTAGCACCCGCTCTCAACGGAATAAAGTGACTTTTCGTGCCGTTGACAAATTTCCACGTTTAAACTGTTTAATTTTCAACAGACAAGAAGGTGCCAAAATTCTAATCTTCCGGCGACGCAAACACCAAGGGGGACCTATGCGATTGACTCTGATTTCTTCAAAATATCGATTCCTAACGACGCTTCAAAAGACGTTTCCCTTATCGCTGGGACTGCTCACCATTTTTGTGATCACGTCATCGAATGGCTTTGCCCAAAAAGCATCACCGCCGCCATCCACAGCGACCACAGCGTCGGGCATCTCTCTCGATACCGCGTGGAAAGTTCGGTTGTATGAGTTTGCGAAACTCAATGTTGTGCATCCCTCGTGGGGGTTGGCCCACGCCGAACGCAATTTTCATTTGACGATGGATCTGGCAAAACGCCAGCACGTGGAAGTCGATGAAGACGTTTTGTTTGCCGCCTCGTTTTTGCACGATCTCGGTGGACTGAAAAACTTTGCAAAAGAAGGTGTGGATCACGCGATCCGCTCAGCCGAAATCAGTGAGGCGATCTTAAAATCTCAAGGCTTTCCGACGGCGAAATTTCCGGATGTTCGCGAAATGATTCTTTCTCACGTGTACTATGGCCCAGCCTCAGCAAGTCCTGTCGCCGCCCTTTTTCGCGAAGCTGACATCTTAGATTTTTTAGGAGCCATTGGAATTGCGCGGCTCTTTGCCGTCACCCTTGAAGCGGGTGCCGAAACGTCGCTTCGTGACATTGTGAAAACCTTAACCAGTTTTGCCAAGACATTTTCAACTCAGATTCAGTCTTCCGCAGGGCAAGAGCTCGCCCGGCAACGGACTCATGAGCTGAACGAATTTCTCCGCCAGCTCAAGAGCGAAAGTATGGAAGGAAAAGCGCTTTAGCCGGTTTGTCAATTTGGACACGAGCGGTGCAACAGGAAGTCAGATGCAGTCCAGCACCTGTTGAAGATCGTCGGTCACCTTACTATCAATCGGACCAAGCGTTGGTCTGCCACCAAGTTCACGAGAGAATCCATGTCCAAGGCCGGGATATTTAAATACAAGGGCGTTCTTTAGACCAGCATCAACAAACCGTTGAATTTCTCCGAAGGGAGTTTGACGATCGGATTCACCCTGAAAAAATACAAATTTGCCTTGGACCAAAAGGGCGCGCTTCTGATTTGCCGGAGCTGCCAAGAACTGTCGATACCAGTTTATGGGCTTGCCGTCTGGTGCCAGATCCTCATGAGTCGTCTCTATAAACTGACACGCTTCTTGAAATTGTTTTTCGAGTTTTCCTCTGTCATATGTAGATGACTTTTCAGTCAGTTGCGCTTCGACAAGTTGAAAGTGAAGCATTTCTTTCATGGATCTCGCTTGTGCTCCAAATAAAAGTAGTGCACGAACCTTTCCACCAACCGCAATCGCCGTTTCGACGGAAATGATCGTCCCCTCGGAATGCCCCAATATGATCAACTGAGAGAGTGATACACCTGTCTTCAATGACAGGAACTTGGCCGCATCGACTGCATCTGAAATCAGGTGCTCTCTATCAGCCGTTTTCCAGATCCCCATGTCCACTTTCCCAGTGGAATCGAGGACACCGCGCTTATCGTATCGAAGCGTCGCAAATTCCCTTTTTACCAAGGTATCGCTAAGCTGTTTAAATAACTTTTCAGTCTTTCCCGAAGCGGTCTGGCTCGCACTTACGGTTTCATCGCGGTCAGTTCTCCCTGATCCGACGAGCAGGAGCACTGCTCCCTTTAACTTATTGGGCATTGCTAACGCACCTTTTAGAGTCACTCCGTCTTTGGATGATAGGAACTCAATCTGGCGTTCAGCATTCGCCAAGGAGGAGACAGAAAATATCATGGTCATGATCCAGGTTCGAGTTTCAACCGGGCAGGACATTGAGGCCTCCTAGCTACCCTCATATACCCGGTACAAAAATTGACTCCACCCCTATTTCGATGGTACCCATAATATGTACTAATTATAAATATCAAGGACATAAAATGTATACTGATATCAAACCGATTTTGAAGAAGATCATGAGTGAGAAAGGTGTAACTTATCGAGCCCTAGGTCAAAAAATTGGAATCTCAGAATCAGGGGTAAAAAAGTTTTTCCAAGCAGATGACTGCTCGTTATCCCGCCTTGAGCAAATCGCAGCAGTCCTAGAAACAGATGTCTTGAATTTGCTGGCTCAGGCGAAAGAAGGAACAGAGTTGCAAGAAATTGAAATTGATCCAAAGACGCAGCGACAGTTAGAAAAACATCCTCAACTCATCCATCTTTATTGGTTGCTACTCGTTGAGGAAATGAGCCCAGATGAAATTTTAAATCGCTATGGAATCTCCAAATCAGCCCTGTACAAAGGCCTCTCCGAGCTGGATCGCCTTAAACTCATTTTTTGGAAGGTGGGTGATCGCATCTCGGTCATTGGCGAGCGCCCCTTTGTTGTAAAACCCAGCGGCCCTCTGGTGAAATACTGGATTCGGCAATTCTCTGATTCAATCTTAGGCGACTTCGAGCAATCTGACGCCCCCAACGAAGACCTACTCTTGACCCAAAGATTTCTCTATTTAAAAAAGCAGTCTATTAAGGATCTCAAAAGGCGGCTTGAAGAGCTTGTTCGAGATTTTGGTGAAATTTCCCTTAAAGAGAAAAGGCTTGGCAAAGGGCGGACCACTGGTGTTCGTCTGCATGTGAGCTACGCAGTGGGCTCAGTGGTCAGTGACTTGTCAAAACTAAAAAGTTCAACCTGAAATAGGGGCATTGGAAAGCGTGCGGTTAGAGTGCAGGTAGCTGAACCAAGGCTCATTTTAAAAATTGCAGCTTCTTGTTGATCTATTTACCTATTGATCCTCGCCGAGAAAGAGCTGCTGAACTTTAGCGCGTGATTCGGGCGCCGCATCGGCCCACTCAATCGCCAATTTCGCCAGTGCCTCGCGAGTGGCCACGGGAACACCATTAGCTCCCCACAGGCGATTAACAATCGCCACCGAATTTTCGGGAGAACAACCGCTGTAAGCCAAAATCATGGCAAAGACGCTTGGCCCGCGGTGCATCTGACCATCACATCCCACGTTCAAAAATTTGCGCTCAGTGAGACACGAAATCACATTGTTGCGCGAAGTCTCTTGAAAAGAATCTCGCAGAACGGAATCGAAGTTCGCGACGGTTCCCGCAATGTCGGCATTTGGTTTTTCAAGGTAGCGCCAAACAAAAGTTTCGCGGGCTGGACGATTGTGATCATTCAAATACCAAGTGCAATATTTGTCGGCATCCAACTGACTGTCGTACGCCTCTGCGAACGCCACGACTTTGTTCGCTGGAGATAATCCTAGAGACATCCCAGAAAGTTTAACGGCCCCAATCTGAAAAGATCTAGCTCGGACAAGACCCGAAGTTTGAATGGCCACTTCATTAGAT
>CALCCV010000147.1 GCA_937900305.1 uncultured Pseudobdellovibrionaceae bacterium
AGACGTGTGCTCTTCCGATCTTTAAATGAAACCGAGATGGATATCGATTGGCGTAAGCTTTTCCGAGACAACGAATGGACTTGTGACGAAACCCTCGGTTTGCAGTGGCTTCGAAGTCTATGGGAAGAAAAAATGCACGTTCGCAGTAAAGAGTACAGCGGCCTCTTGCCTGACAACTGGGAGCTGCGCCAATCAGTCTTTCTAGCACTGGCGGAAAGCCATCACCTCTCATATATGATTGACGAATATCATCGAAAAAAACGACCCGGCTCGATTGAGCTTAGCGCCTAAGCTTCATTTCTCTTCCACAGCCTCGCTAACAAACCCGGAAACAACCTTTCCGGGCTCATGTTTTCTACGTCTTCAATAAGGTTAGAAAACCAGATTTCAGGCGTCCGAGCTTAACCACACTCGAGACGCCATCCAACTTCAGCCGAAATTGCAATCACAATTCATCTCACTTAAAAAAGGAGAACTCCTCGCATGTCCCATGCTTTTAAAGAACTTCATGCTGAAAAGCATCTGCGCAGTAAAATGCAATCAGGACTTTTCGGACGCCTTTTCTCAGAAAAAAATCTCAACGGTATCGACCACAAGGTCACCCTTCGAGAGGTCTGGGAAAAGTATAAAAACTTTCAGCTCCCGACTCTTTCAGAAGCGGCCCGAGTGAATAAACTCTCACGAATGGAGCGCTTCCTTGGCCCCATCTGGGAGATGAAAATGTGCGAGCTCACACCACAGACGATTTCCGAGTACCTCGTTTGGGCGAAGGAAAATTACATTCAAACGTCCTCAAAAAAATTCTCCTTCACCAAAGAGACCAAAGATTTCAGATCGGTGCTGTCCTGGTATATCGAACAGTTTGATTATAAGTACGTCAATCCCATCAAACCCATGCACCGAAAACTCGGCGTGATTCAAGAGTGCCCTACGAAGACCAAGAAGATCACTTTAGAGGAAATGAGATCTTTCTTATCGGAACTGCCGCCGATGTATTACCAAATGGCGGTACTTCAGTGGTTTGGTGCGATGAGAATCGGAGAGCTTGCCGGGATTATGAAGAAAAACATCGATCTTGAAAAGCGAACGTTGACCGTTCGCGAAGTCTTGATTTGGGTGAAAGGCACTCCGAGAGTGAAATCAGTCCCGAAGAACGGAGAGATCCGCGAAGTTTTTCTTAACGACACGATGCTCTCGATTATCCGCCAGAGGCTGCGCGAGTGTCCTTCGAACACTGAGCATCTTTTTACCGTTAAGGGTCTTCCGATTCGCTATAGTTTGATCGCCTGGCATTACAATCAAGCCTGGAAAAAAGCAGGTTTGGAAAAGTTCAGCGGCACCCATTTGGTTCGCTACAGCTCAAGCCAAACCATTCGCAGTCTTACAGGATCACTTGATTCGGTTATGTCGATCACCGGGCACAAATCCAGTTCACTTGCCAATCATTACTCGGCACCGGCTCTGCAAAACGCTAACCGCGAGAATGTCCTGAAAATGGAGGAAGCGTTTCGAGGTCAGTCGGCGGATTCAGAAGGCGCATCCCTCAACTTGCGAATTCCGGCGGCTGCGTGAGTAAAAAAGTTGGAGTCCTGTTCGAGGTCTCCATTTGAGACATCTCTTAAGACTTAAGTCTCAAAATAGATAGAAGGTCTCCAAAGGAGTGCTCGCATTTTCTCGCCTTGATACGGGTCGGAATATAAATTTGCGATAAAAACCGTTTATTTTCGAGACCATAATCAAAACCGAAAGCTCAATCGAAGCTCGATGTTGGAATAAATCATATTCTGCGTGTTCTGATGAAGTGTTCCTTGATCGGTGTAATCATACTTAAACGAGTGATATTGCCCATACCAATAGACACCACCCCACAACGCTTCAGTCATTCGATACTCGCCTCCCACGGAGCCATCAAAGATAAAAGGCGATTTCATCTGAAAGCCACTACTCCCAGCGGACGCTGTCGAGAGCGGGTGCTGATAGTGGCCAGAGATCACAAAAAACTGCCTTTGGCTTACAAAATACTGGTATTTTGCTCCCATCACTGCGTTGAGATATTGTGCCTCACGCACTGAAGGCAAAAGAGTCAGGGGCTCAAAGATCACGACGGGGAGTGCGTGGTACTGAACTCCGTAGAGAAGGGACCACTGCGAGCCTTCATTTGCCTTGTTGAGACGAGTGCTGGCTTCCACTCCCGCCGTTTTCCAAACCCTCCTTAAGTTTCGCCTTGGCGTCCCACTGTATGTCGAGACTGTGGCGGCCATTGCGGCAGCATTGTAGGGGGGTTCTGTGGACCACTGTCTACCTGGGCACAAAGGCGTTAACCAGGTCTATTTGAAGGAATCCATATCCCTGCGCCCTTTTGACAATAGGATAGAGGTGTGCCGCCCCCATGGCTACGTGCGTGGTAGAGTCTCGAACCTGGACGCCAACCTGCGGGAGGAGATGCGGACCGAGATCCGCCGCCTGCACGATCAATCAGAACAAAATTATTGGTCGCGTCGTTCAGTTCCGCATTGAGCGCGCTGGCCGTTAGTTGAATGGGGGCTCCGGTCGCCGTCGCGGCTGCCCAAATGCCCGTATTTTGTGCTCGTCGCAGCCAGGCGAAGTCGAGCCGTACATACTGCGAGGAATGGGTCGGGGTGACTGCAATTCTGACGACGACTGAAGTAGGGTCGCCCGATGACCGTTGCCATGCCGCACGGGCGGCAAATCCCCGTGCAGAATCAGACGACGAACCTGTTGCTAAGATGTTCGATTCGTTGCCCGCTTCCCTAATTGTGACGGTCACTGAATTGCCGGGAACGGTCCCTTTAGTGATGACGCCCGCCGAATAGGCTTGCGACTCGCTGCCAACGCTAATCGGATCGCTTTGGATGTACTCAGTTCCAGTGAACCCCGTCGCTACCACCATCCAGTCGCCCCACATATAGGGCTGCGTGCGAGTGGTCCGTTGGAAATGAGTGCCGTTCGTAAAGTCCCAATCATCAGCCAAGTCGGCGGAACCTCCCGCCGTCTCAAAGCCTCCGTTTGGCAACACAATCTGCGTGGCGGCGTCGTAGTCGATATCATGCCCATTGATATCGAAGGTCACGTTCGCTGCCCCAACCACAAATGCGGTCCCGTCCGCAGTCACGTCTGTATCGAGGACGTAGGTGGTATTGGCGGACGGCAGTAGATAAGGGGCTGGGCCATTCGCAGTGAGCCATGAACTATCAATCGTCGTGGTAGTGCTAGTGACTGTCACGACTTGGCGAATCGTGTCGTGGCCGACGCTGTTCGTCGCCGTGATCAGAGCGTGCCAAGCACCGGGCGTGCTTAGCGTGCCGGTCACCTGCCCAGTGCTGCTATTGATGCTCGCCCCGGTCGGCAAGTTCTCGGCTGTGAACGTCAGGCCCTCGCCTCGTATCACGGTTGGCGTGTAGTTAATCGACCCTTCATCGGTGATGACCAGCGGCGGCGGGTTTTGCAGGACGGGGTATCCGTCACTCGGCTCAGCCGCCCGATGAAACAGCACCGGCTTCGCCATCGCGCACGGCGCCCACGCCCCCCAGAGGGCGAGCACAAGCATCAGCATGTTGGCGGCGCGGCTGGTCACGGCAACCTCCCTAATCCCTTGAGGTCGTACTTGTACGGGGCCAGGTAGTCGATCTGCTTGCCGGCCAGACGCTCGATCTCGGCCACGGTCGCCATCGCCTTCGCGTAGAGCTTCGCTGCGGGCGTGCGGTCGTTGCGGTCGCGGAAGCGGGCCTCGTTGGAACCGCAGAGCATTTCAAAGCCGCCGCGGGCGCCAGACTTCATCGCCTCGATCACAAGCTGGTTGCTGATCCAGCTAATGGGCGACTTCGCCGACATGGCGTTGTTCTTGTAGAGGAAGCGGCCGGAGGCGACGGCGATGCCGTAGCGGATTATCTGCCGCATGGCGCCGGGGTCGTTGCCGCTGCCGGCCGTGAGGATGTTCACGCGATCGGGGAACTCGTCGGCGTGAAACTTGATGAACTTCTGGTTCTTCTCGATCACGCTCGGGTGCATCGGCTTGCCGAACAACTCTTCGCTGTGCCCCGTCGGCGGCAGGCTCGCGTGGACTCCCCAGAGGAGCGGATCTTCGCCGAACGCGGCGGACAGCTTCGAGGCGATCCGCTGCCGCGAGAGGATATGATCAGGGTGGTAAGGGGCGGAGACATCGCCCCCGATAACCAGCAGCGTGTATTGCTTGCCGAGGTCGCGGCAACGCGCGA
>CALCCV010000148.1 GCA_937900305.1 uncultured Pseudobdellovibrionaceae bacterium
TTCCGATCTTTTTTGCAGCTAAAACTCGAGCCAACGAAGCTGGAACTTCATTGAGCGTACGAGCCAATTTGCTGGCGGGAGCGCAGAGCACTCCCAAAAATTGCGCGCGCAGCTGATCTTTGCCAGGCAGAGTTGCCAAAAAGTTGATGCGATTTTCATCCAACTTTTGCCCATCCATCACACCGGTCTTTAACTGAAAGAGCTCAATGTCTTTCGCGTACTGACCGAGAGCTTTTGCGGCAGCAGGAACTTCCCCATAGGCAAACACAATTGCGTTCGTACCTGTGAGAGAGTCTGCGAGCGCAGCTCCGAGTGCGGGATGGTCCTTGAGGGCACGCTTAGCGAGTGTGTTGCGCACAACTTTCATTTCGGATTCAATAGGATGGAGTTTTTTGCGCAAATCTACGACCTGCTCAACCCGCAATCCCTTGAAATCCACCACAAAAGCGGCTTTGGCTTTCGCAAACCGTTCAGACAAAAACTTTACTTGTTCTTCTTTGTCTTGCCTTGTGATCATTCGGACCTCCTTTCATTAAAATTTTTGCGATCCCACCCTAGGCCGCCCTAAAGATATCTTCGGGACGAGAATGAGAGAAAGGAAGGAGGCGGTAAACCTCGCTGCCATCTCGGTAGGAGAATATTAAGCCACCCTCTGTTACAAAGGACAGCTCCTACTTTCTTCGATCGCAGGAACACTTAAATCACATTAAAAATTCACTCTAGTCTTCGGTCGATGCGCCAGACGCATTGTAAGTGTCCACCTTCACGCCAGGCCCCATGGTGGATGCCACGGTAATAGAGCGAAGATAGATTCCTTTGGCCGCGGCGGGTTTCGCCTTCATAACCGCACTCATGAGAGCTTGGAAATTGTCTTTAAGCTTTGCGTCACCCATCGACTTTTTGCCAATACCGGCGTGAACGATGCCCGCCTTATCAACACGAAAATCAAGCTTCCCTTTTTTCTCGCTAGTAACGGCATCACCGACATTCATCGTGACTGTTCCAACTTTAGGGTTTGGCATCAATCCACGTGGCCCCAGAATCTTTGCGACTTTTGATACAGTTGCCATCATATCTGGAGTGGCAATTGCTTTGTCGAAATCCAACCAGCCCTCTTGAATCTTGGCGACGAGATCATCGGCCCCGACAAAATCAGCTCCGGCATTTTTCGCTTCGGCCTCTTTAGGTCCTTTGGCAAAAACAATGACCCTTACGTTACGACCAAGTCCATGCGGCAATGCAATCGCCCCACGAACCTGCTGATCTGATTGCTTAGGGTCAACACCTAAACGAATCGCCACATCAATCGACTCATCAAACTTTGCTGGCGCCGCTTTCACGACGGCCTTGAAAGCCTCATCTACGGTGTGTTTTTTTGTTTTGTCGATCGACTCGGCTGCTTTTTTATAACTTTTACCTGCCATATTTCACCAACACCTATTCCACGACTTCCACGCCCATAGAGCGTGCAGTGCCAATAACTTGAGACATTGCTGATTCAACTTTTAAACAGTTGAGATCAGGAATTTTCGTCTCTCCAATTTTACGAACGTCTGCCATTTTGATCTTTCCAACCTTGTCTTTTTGAGGCTGTTTCGATCCAGACGTTATCTTTACAGCTTTCATCACTAACGATGAAACCGGCGGCGTTTTGGTGATAAAGGTAAACGATCGATCCTGATAAACAGTGATAATGATCGGCACGATTGAGTCGCCTAGCGGCTGCGTGCGAGCATTAAACTGCTTACAGAATTCCATGATGTTTACCCCATGCTGCCCGAGCGCCGGTCCCACGGGAGGCGCTGGATTTGCCTTCCCTGCCGGAATCTGCAACTTGATCATACCAGTTACTTTTTTTGCCATTTATCCCACTCCTGAAATTTGGGGTTTGAACTGAAACTAAAAAACTCTCTCTGAGTCCCGAGATCTCAATAGGGACCCATCTAATGCTAACCTTTTTCAACCTGGATAAAATCCAACTCGACCGGGGTTGGTCGACCAAAGATACTCACGAGAACCTTCACCTTGCCCTTATCTTCATTGATATCCTCAACCGTGCCGTTGAAATTACTAAACGGCCCATCAATCACCATCACGTTGTCGCCAACAGAGAAGCGAATTTTTGCCTTCGGCTTTTCAGCGAGACCCGCCATTTGCTGGGTGACTCGTAGAACTTCGTGCTCAGGAACTTCTGGTGGGCGAGTGCGACCACCCACAAACCCAGTCACCTTCGAAGCATTTTTTACGAGATGCCACGTCTGATCACTGAGGCTCATTTGCACAAAAATATAGCCCGGAAAAAATTTGCGAGAACGGGTTTGTTTTTGGCCCTTAACGAGCTCAACAACGTTCTCAGAGGGAATCAAAATCTGACCAAACTGAGTCTCTAATTTTTCGCGCTTCATTCTCTCTTCAATTGAAGCCTTTGCCGTGTTTTCACAACCAGTTTGGGTATTAACGATGTACCATTTTTTTTCTGCATTCATCGACAACTCCAATTAAAAATTCATGATATAGTTGAGGATTGAGCCAGAGAGAAGATCGAACACCGTAATGATCACGCAAGAGATCAGACACATCACCACAACTTGCATAGTCCCCAAGGAAACCTGCTTTTGCGTGGGCCATACCACTTTGCGAATCTCAGTCACAACCTCCTGCGCCCAAGTCAGCACACGCGGATGAAATTGCAAAACTGAGAAAAGAACAATCGCGATCACAAAAGGAATTCCGTGCTTTACAAGATCGTTACTCATCACTCCGGCAACGACGCCAAAGGCGCCAGCAAGGGCCTTCAAGAGTAAGCTGACCGTAAATCCAACGAGAATGGCTGCGCAGGCAAAACTAACCGTTAAAATTTTGGAATTTGTCTTATCCATGATGTCCTTTGATGTCCTTTCCACTCACTGGAAGAAGATAGAACTGTTTTGTGAGAAACAACCCGCCCGAACTTGCACCAAGAACCAACTCCACCAGCACACTGCTTCTACATTCTCTGAAGAGCGTTGTAGATTCTTTTTGGGCAGACTTTTGAGCATTCTCTTGCGGGTTTTTGAACACCGCACTTTCTATAAAAAACATAGGGGAGTCAATATCTACTTTTACCAAATTTTGAGGGTGTTAGAGCAATTCCCTCAGGCAACCGCTGAGCAAGCTCTGGTGGCTAGACGACCCTAATGATGACAAAGGAATTTCGAGCTAAGAAGGAAGTGGCGCAATATTGCACACCTAAGGGGCCGAAAAAATTGGCAGGGCAGGAGGGATTCGAACCCACAACCTAACGATTTGGAGTCGTTCGCTCTACCGTTAGAGCTACTACCCTGTGATCAGGAACAAACGAAAAATGGGGCTGAATAGCAGCCCCATTGACATTTTTAACAAAGAACTTAAGGACTATTCAACGATTTCAACAACGACGCCGGCACCAACTGTGCGGCCGCCTTCACGAATCGCAAATCGCAATTCTTTTTCCATTGCAATCGGAGCGATCAACTCAACCGCGATCTCAACGCGATCACCAGGCATAACCATTTCGGTTCCAGCTTTCAAAGTACAAACGCCGGTGACATCTGTAGTTCGGAAGTAAAACTGAGGGCGATAGCCGTTGAAAAAAGGAGTGTGACGTCCACCCTCTTCTTTAGTGAGAATATAGGCTTCAGCTTTGAATTTTTTGTGTGGCTTGATTGTACCGGGTTTAGCCAAAACCTGACCACGCTCGACGTCTTCTTTTTTAGTACCCCGGAGCAAACAACCACAATTGTCGCCGGCTTGACCTTCATCCAAAAGCTTTCGGAACATTTCGATACCTGTGACGGTGGTCTTAACGGTTGGTCGCAGACCAACGATTTCAACCTCTTCATTCACTTTTACAATTCCGCGCTCGATACGACCAGTGACAACTGTTCCACGCCCAGAGATCGAGAACACGTCCTCAACGGGCATCAAGAATGTTTTTTCCACAGCGCGAACCGGAGTTGGGATGTAAGCATCCACTTCCTTCATCAAGCTCATCACCGAAGGACGGCCGATCTCTGAAGTGTCACCCTGAAGCGCCTTTAGAGCAGAACCTTGAACGATTGGAATTTTGTCACCAGGAAACTCATACTTAGAAAGAAGCTCACGAACTTCCAATTCAACGAGCTCTAACAATTCCTTGTCATCAACCATGTCCACTTTGTTCATGAACACAACCAGGGCAGGAACGCCAACCTGACGCGCCAGCAAAATGTGTTCGCGGGTCTGTGGCATCGGGCCGTCAGCTGCGTTAACAACCAGAATAGCGCCGTCCATCTGGGCCGCACCGGTGATCATGTTCTTAACATAGTCAGCGTGACCCGGGCAGTCTACGTGTGCGTAGTGACGGAGAT
>CALCCV010000149.1 GCA_937900305.1 uncultured Pseudobdellovibrionaceae bacterium
GCCACCAAAAAGTTGGGTGTCGTTTTGATTTGTGGTGAGCGATGGATCTCTTCGACCAAGTGAACCAGTTGTTTATTTTCGAGCTTTAGTTTTTTTTCAGGAACAATTTTGATGCCCAGCCGGCGAATTTCTTGCGGTGTCTTGCCAAATTTTGTTTTGAAAGCGCGACTAAATGTTTCTGGCGAAGAAAAATCATAGTCGAAAGCGATATCAATGACCTTTTTGTTGCTCGCCAAGAGTTCTTCTAACGAACACGAAAGCTTGCGAGATCGAATGTAAGTACCAACGGTTTCTCCTACATGTGCGTGAAAAACGCGTTGAAAGTGCCAGCTAGATAAACCTGTCTGGGCAGCTACTTCTGCAATCCGAAGTTTTTTTTGCAAATGGTCTTCGATATAGTTGATAGCAATTTGAAGGAGTTGCTGATTGCTCATGTTTCATTTTACCGAAGCTCTCTTAAATACGCAATCGCACGATTTGCTAGGTCGGCGGCTGGATGCATTCCATCGCTAAGCTTGCCGGGCGTCGCCCCTTCGCTCGACACCTCTCGCGAAACCGATTTGACAGGTTTAGACCGGAAACTGCGCAGGCAAACATAAGCTCAGATGAACTTAGTAACCTCAGTCATGACTTAGGTGAAAGATAGCTAAGCCCCTGCTAGCACTTGCTTGAGTAAATGGTCAGCCACCCTCGAAGCCAAACCAATTGTGGCGTCGCTGCAAGCTATAAGGATTTGATGTTTGGAACATTGACAAGCTTAGTAGAAAGGGCCAACCTCTATCTCACTTTTGCCCGTTGCGGTGGCTTCTATACTGCATTGAATGACACAAGACCAACAAGACCCAATTGTCACTGAACTCGCATCACCACTCAACCCGGTTGTTGCAGAACTCTTTTCATTCGACAAGCGGTTTCTCCTCCGAATCAACTTTGAAGGATACCAGTTCCCAAAACAAACGAAACACCCCTGCGATTCGGATTGGTACCGTGTGACCATTGAGTACAGAGGTCCGCGCGAACTTTATAGGAAAGAGACATGCGAGTACGATGCATGGAGCTTTATTCTAGCACCAAGGAGCATTGAAACATTCCGGGGTTTCAATGAAACCGATCAAATACTGTTGGCTCCTCCTTACGGCGCCAACAAGTTTACACTTGAATATAGAAAGGGCTATTTGAAGAAAAGAGCACGGCCATTCCCAAGAAGTCGGCAAGGGATATTTGTTTCGGCTAGATTAGAAAATTTCACATTTTCTTTCAAAGTCTACCTTACCAGCCTCTGGAAGTTCTCCAAAGAGATTGAAGCAGCGACTCGACTGTTGCCAATTCGTGATATCGAGAGAGCGAGAAAGCTCGGCCGAATTTGATGCGAACAAAACCCTTCGATCCTGATGGTGAACTCCCCCCGTCGAAAAATTTCTAAGTTGAAGAGTTAATGAACGCCTAGACCTTGCGAATTTTCAGTGAACTGTTTGTGCCTTTCACATTTTTGGATCAACAAATTGAAAGACTCTGTTCAACTTTTGTTCGCAGCCGCTTTCCCTGCCTCAAGTTGAGAGTGCGTGGCAATTTGTTGGGTTTTCATCAATCTTTTCGAATACCCTAGGTAGGGACGTTTTTTTTGGGAATGAGAAGAGGGATAGACCATGAAAATTCAAAATAGCTGTCTGACAATATTACTAGCGCTCACTGGGACAATGATTTCCTGCAACAAATATAAGGCTGAAAATCTGGATGAGCAAAGCAAGCTCCAGGCGGCGCAAATCATCGACGATGTTTTGGATCCCGAAGATCCTACGGATCCAGCCAACCCGCCGGAAACAGATCCATCAACTCCCAGTCCTGACGATGATGGCGGCAGCATCACTCCTCCGGATGACGAAGATGACGGCGTGACCGACACCGATTCAGACGGCGACACCGGCACTCCAGATGACGAAAGTGATGACGATACCGGACTGCCACCTGTTCCTCCTGTACCTCCCGGTGGAACACCTCCCGCGCCACCCATTTGCAAAGCGGAATCCTCTCCACTTCCGAGTGGGCAGGTTTGTGAAGTTCATACAGTTAAGGAGCGCCCACGAATTCGAAATCTCCATGAAAGTGCGGCAGCGGCCTATTGTGAACAGTTTTATCACGCGTCTGTGCAATGGATTGATCGCGACACTCGTCACAATCAAACGTTCACCAAATTTATCGATGGCAAATGGGTTGCGAGTGAACTCAAGCAAGAAAAAGAGATCGAGTGGATTGAGTGCGGTCCGATCAATATTTGTACTCAGTTGCCTCCAGGCACGGACCCAGTCCCAACACCAGAATGCCCAGTGCCACCGGTCACTCCGCCGTCACCGCCCACATGCCAAGACCAATTTGTTCTGGAAGTTCCTTCCATCAGAAATCTCCATGCCGACGCGGCAGGCGATTATTGTCGAGAGATCCACCATGCGGCGGTCGCCTGGGTCGACAAACAGACTCGCCATGACCAAAAACTGACGCGCTGGAAGAGCGGCGCTTGGGTGCAAGATTTTTTCAAGCAGGATCAGGAGATCGAACGCATCAAATGCGGCCCCATCCGAGTTTGTTCTCAGTAGATGGGGTAGAGTCTCGATGCTCCAGGGAAGCTGATTCTTCGAGCTAGTCTCGAAGAATCAGTCGATTCGACAGTTCGTTTGGATTCATCAAGCTCGGGGGAAACAGCGGGCCTAGAGTTTCACCGATCAAACGAATGACTTTTTCCAGGCCACTCGCGAGCTGTTGATTTTTGATCTCGGTCACTAAGACCGAGACGGCCTTTGACCAAGTGTCGTTGGGGAGCCGCTGGGCGATGGCCTCATCTGCCAAAACCACCACTCGCCGCTCGAGTAGGGAAATAAAGATGAGCACTCCGGTGGAATCTTTGGTGCTTTTAATATTTGATTTGTAAAATTCCAACTCGGCTCGCTCTGCCACGCTTCTGTCAATGGTTGAGATCGAAAGAAGGGCTCTTTGCAACGAAGGCCACTTTCCAAGCCATTGGCTCAATCCCCAGCTCAGTAGAATTCCCAACAATTCAAAAAGCCAAACCTCGGCGCCAGAAACTCCAGCGGCCCAAGGTGCCAATGTTACAGAGAGCAAAACAAAAATCAGAAATAGACAGAAGGGCACGTGCGAAATAGATGAAGATCGTTGGGCAATAACGGGAACGATTTCCGCCGACGTGTGCATTTCCACTTCAGCAATCACGTGTTCGACATCATCAAAATTTTTATAAGCTAAAAATTTATTGACCCAAGGATGTGATTCAAATTCTGCACGCGGATTCACCATGGACTCGGAGTCAGACATTTTTTGATTCATGTTTCACCATTTCAAATGTGATTCTCCCAATTGCACTTGGAAGAATTGAAATTAAAGGACAACCAGGTTGTTGGCTCACCAGCTGCCCGAGGCTCCACCGCCGCTGAAACCGCCGCCGCCACCACCCCAACCGCTTCCGCCCCGGCCGCCGCGTCCGCCGCCAAGGCCTCCCAGCAAGGCACCCGCCAAACCAGGAAGTAAAACGGAGCTTCCGCGTCTTCGTCCACCACCTAAGTGAATAAATAAAAACAACAACAGCAGTCCCAAGACCCACCAGTCGCTAAATTTTTTCTTGCTGGCAGGCTGTACGCGAGGTTCGGCTTGGTCAAAGTACGGCGCCAGATTGAAATCTGGATCGGTGGTTTTCACTATTTGGAAGACCCCGACTAGAATCCCGGACGGCAGATCGCCGTTTTTAAACAGTGGGGTCATCGAGTCACTGATGATTCGATTCGCCCGAAGGTCCGACAAATCGCCTTCCAATCCTTGACCCACTTCAATTCGGAGTTTCCTCTCTCTAGGAGCCACCAGCAGCAAAACCCCACGGTCAGATTTTGCAGCACCGAGCTTCCACGCGTCAGTGACTTGAATCGAAAACGATTCGATCTCTTCGCCTTGCAAGCTGTCGACGGTCAACACGTTCAGTTGAGTTCCCGTCTGGCGTTGAAGATCTTGAAGTGCGAGCTCCAGCTTTGCTCTCAGGTTGTCAGGTAAAATCCCGGCCTGATCCACCACTGGCCCCGTCAGAGACGGGACTTTGATTTTGCTCAAGGCTGGCCCTGCGATCAAGAGATGAGCGAAGAAGCAGAAAAAGAGAACTCCAACTCGTTGCCACATTAGAACGAAACTTTCGGAGCTTGCTTCTCAGCCTCTGTGACGTCGGCGCCCCATTGGGGCATCTTTTCATAGTGATAGAACACGCTATTCGTCAAGCTGGTCGGAAACACGGTGACTAAGTTGTTAAAGCCTTTGATCGTTTCGATGTAGCGCTGGCGGGCGATCGTAATTCGGTTTTCAGTGCCTTCGAGTTGCGCCTGTAAATCGCGAAAGTTTTGGTTTGATTTCAAATCAGGATATTGCTCTGACACCATCAAAAGCTTTCCGAGGGCCTGACTCAATTCGCCCTGTGCTTGCGAAAATTTTTGAATCTGCTCCGGAGTTGCTTTTGAAGCATCCAATTGAATGCTCGTTGCTTTTGCGCGAGCTTCAACGACGGCAGTCAAGGTCGTCTGTTCTTGCTTCGCGTAGCCCTTAACCGTTTCGACCAAGTTCGGGATTAGATCAGAGCGCCGCTTGTACTGATTGGTGGTTTCCGCAAGCGCCGCGTCCACTTCATTTTTAGACTGTGGAATCGATTGGACTCCGCAACCGACGTTCGCGATGGTCAGCCACGCCGAGAGTCCACAAAGACACAAGGTGCGAACGGATAAATTTCGTGCGGAAAAAATGCGAGACGATAGAAATAGCGGGGGTTTCGGTTTTTTCAAGTTCTAGCTCCTTCTCTCGAACTCTTAACGAGTCCGAGCTATTCCAAAGGTGTAACAAATTAAAATGGCGATGTCATTATGGGCTCCACGAACCAACGGTTCGCATTTAGCGAAGGCATCCCCAGCGCTTCGGAAACCCGTGGAATGACACAGTCAGGTGCGACTAGTCTTTTGACAAACCGGTCATCCTTACATTTCGAATGCAAATGTCAGGAATTCCGAGCGCATTTCGATTATATTGCGATGGAATCGACCCCGGCCAACCAACCCATAGGAGCACTTATGCGACAAATTATCATTGCATCTTTAAGTTTCATTTTTCTGAGCAGTACAGCGATGGCCTGTCTTCCCAACTCTGAGATGTTTATGGTGAGCGAATACGAAGGACAAGAAAATCCTTTGATTGGCCGTCTCAACCTGAAAACAGGAGAGGTCGAAGTCAGCAGAAATGGCTTCGTCATTTCTAGCGTGGTGGTTGGAGGCGAAGTGATTTGCTCTGAGGACACTGTAAAATGTGGTGCCGACAGTGTTCAAATCGGTCGTGCCATTCATGCACACGACCAAGTGGAAGTGATCTACAAAGAGACTTGGCTCCAGAAGCCAAGCAGTATGGTTTTCTTAAGGACTGCGCCGGCAAAAACCTATGGTTCCATTTGCCCGGTCATTTTCGGTACGGAAAAGCGCCAGGAAAATTAATTCCGAGTTATTCAGCCAAAAGACTGCGCAACATCCACGCTGATTTTTCGTGAAGCTGCATTCGCTGAGTTAGCAAATCGCAGCTGGACTCATCATGTGAATTTTCACATTTCGGAAAAACTTCACGGGCGGTTTTGACAACCGCTTCGTTAGCCTGAACCAAATTCTGAATCATTTCTTTGGCCTTCGGAATTTCCTGCTCTTCTTTGATCGTTGCTAGCTTCACAAACTGCGCATAGGTTCCCGGTGCCGGAAAGCCGAGTGAACGAATGCGTTCTGCGATCAAATCCACGGCCAAAGCCAATTCCGTGTACTGCGTTTCAAACATCAAATGCAAAGTTTGAAACATGGGCCCTGTGACATTCCAATGGTAATTGTGAGTCTTTAAATACAACGTATAGGTGTCTGCCAAAAGACGTGAAAGACCGTGGGCGATTTCTTGCCGATCGAGTTCAGAAATTCCGATGTCGATTCCGGGTTGTCCCTTCATGGGTAGCTCCTTTTTGCCTTGAGATTTGATTTGTGCAAGTGAGTGGAAAGCGATTTCAATGGCATTTCACTCAACAGGATCTTAATGGCTGCGACTTCAGATTGGTAGGGTCAACGCGCGGTTCAGGGTGAGACCTTCTGACCAGAACCTAGACACTGGATTTTTGCTCTCTCTGTCAAACCTGTCAGAGGGATTTTGGCTGTTTTGAATCGGGACAGATTCAAGCCAAGAATATAAATTCCGAAACGATGACGAGCACAGTTACAATGAGAGAGAGTCGCCGAGGCGGCTTTTTTTCGGGGGTACCATGTACGATTGTCGACAAGAAACTAGACGAGAGTTTCGATTTGAACTTCTTTGCGTCCTGCGGGCACTAGTGGTGGTTGCCATTGCATCAACTTTGGCGTGCACAAAAACTCAATTTTCAGACAAATCCTCTCAGTCACTGATGCAATTAGGTGGTGGCAATTACAATGGCACCGGTTTTCAGGGAAAATCCTATTATCACTTTGATCTAGCAATTTGCCAGCCCGGCTCTGTGCTTGATGAAAACGAAGCGGTCGCGCACGCAGGAAAACTCATCTTGGGTGCCAGTCAATCCTATTATGACGAGTCGGGATGTGATGGTCGTTCGGGCCGAATTTTGACATCGCAAGAGCAAGCCGGGTTGGCTGTGCGAACCGACGCTGTGGTTTTTGGTGGAGTCGCGTTTTCAGAACGCTCCACCCCCGACCCCATAAATTCGCCCAACCTTTCCGAACGAACTGGTGCACCAACCACCCCCTTCGTGAGTTGCCGCGCCCTCAAAGAGCACAGTCCTGGGTCGATATATGTGTTCGAACTGGACGGTGATATCGGAGTGCTCACTTCAAATTCGCTCACCGCCGCTGGTAAAACTCAGATTTCGCCCATATCCCGAGCCACATTTTTGGTAGTCCCAGTAGGTCCCGCGCTAGCGCCTGTGGCCAATGAGTTGAGAGACACGAGGGGCGATGTCGTACTAACCATTTCCACAGTCAGCTTAGAGGGTCGGCTCACCTCC
>CALCCV010000150.1 GCA_937900305.1 uncultured Pseudobdellovibrionaceae bacterium
AATGCCCAGAAAATGGATCGCCGACATTGAACTTGACCTCGGGAGATTTCACCAAAATCTTCATACCGCCACTACTGTAATCCAAGACCGTCGCTTCATAAAAAACAGTTTGTCCACGATGATCGAGAACATTGAAGATGGCTTTGTAACCGTGCGGAAGGCCCACTCGCGTGGATTTTCGCCGCTGCAGTTGGTAGAGGTCCTTGCAGTCAAAGTAAATACGGTCCCCTTGAATCAACCCCTCGGCTTGTGCAAAGTAGCTAAACTCAGCGAGGTGAAAATTCACCGTGAATTGACCATCGGCCGAAGGCAAAGAGGTGTTGCCTCGCGGACGACAAATCAACACGTCGTTTTCCATCAGATAATCTGGCAACAAGGAATATATTTTATCTTCAACTCCCTTTGCAATAATGGAAACCGAAATATTAACGGCTTTCTGAAGCCGTTCGCGTTTGTCTGATTTACTGACCTTCTTAAAGATGGAGTCCAACTAAAAATCTCCTTAAGACACTGACTGAAGTGTTTGCCATTCATTTTCTTTCAGCATTTTATCTAAGTCTAAAATAACTTGCAATTCGTCACCAACTTTCGCAAATCCAACAACAAACCGCTGCTCCGCTTCGGTTTTTAAACCGTGTGGCTCCTGGATTTGCTCTTTTTTAATCTGAACGACGTCGCTCACTTCATCCACGATCAAACCTAAAACCAAATCGTCTCTTTTAACAACTACCGTGCAAGTTCTTTCGGTAAATGCCCGATCCTGAAGGTGGAATCTCTTTCGCATCGATATAATCGGTACAATCTGTCCCCGCAGATTGATGACACCTAAAACATACTCGGGGAGATCTGGAACCAGAGTCATCTTTAAGACCCCAATGATCTCCTGCACTCCCAAAATTGCGATGACAAAACAATCTGATCCCACCTTGAAGGACAGATACTTCTCTTCGACGGTTTCTTCAAACTCCTCGTCACCATTTTCGTCATCGAGCCAATCGTCGTTCGTGTTCGCGCTCATAATCATTCACTTTCCAGCTGAAACACTCAAGCTACTTTTCGATAAATGCCAGGCTCGACGCTCTCGAGGCCGGCGTGCGCTTTTGGATGAGGGTCCGATTGCCCCAGCAAAAGATAACCACCCTTATTTAAAAATCTAGTCAGGTTGTTGAGAACTTTCATATTCGTCTTTTCATCAAAATAAATCATAACGTTACGACACAAGATCAAATCAAATTGATTTTTGAATGGATAGATGTCGTTCATCAAATTGAGCGTTCGAAACAAAATGGCTTGCTTCAAACGCTCAACCACTTGCACCTTTACTTCTGATAGGCTTTGAAAGTATCTCTCCCGCAAAGTCAGAGGCAGGTCTTTTAATGCCTCAGTTCGATATATTCCGGCCTGAGCTTCTGCCAGGGCCATCCGAGAAAGATCCGTGCCCAAAAGTTTGACTCGTAAATCTGTCAGTCCCAGACCGATGAAGTTGTCTAATATCATCGCAACTGAATAAGGCTCTTCACCCGTCGCGCAACCCGCACTCCAAACTCTTAAATCACCCTCCCGTGGATGGCGTCCTCTCACAGCCTTTAACCAATCTGGCGCAAACACCTCGCGGAGAAATAGCATCTGCTCTTCGCCACGATAAAAGTACGAGAAATTGACAGTGATTGAATTTACCAAATCAATCAGATGAGTCGAAGATTCTTCGTGGTTTTTTGAAAAATACTCGGGCACTGAATTGCAGCCAGATTTAAATGCCTCCACCTGCATCTGCGACGCCACAGAGAAAACTTTCTCCTCACTGAGAAGAATTCCAAAGTTCGTGTGCACAAAATGACGCAGCCACGTCTCTTGATCTTTTTGCGTCACACTGCCGTCTCCATCGGGAATTTTTGCAATTTTTCTTTCGCTAACTCCTGCAACTCATTCACTTCCAAAATAAGCGAAATCTCACCGTCTCCCAAAATCGTACAACCAGCTATTCCACGCTGCCGACCCAACATCTGCGGCATTGGCTTCACTACCGCATCGACCTGACCAATCAGCTCTTCCACCTCAAGCGCTAACAAATTCTCTCGGAATCCGCAGATCATGTACACGGTGTTCGGATTTTTTGTTTGAGGTAAGTCAAAAAGATCCTGCAATCCAAAAACAGGAATCTCGCGATTACGAAAGGTCATCATTTTTTGACGATCTTTATATAGTGAAATCTGCGCCAGCTCACGGCTGACAGATTCGCGAATCAATTCAATCGGGATACAGAGTTTCATTCCGTTCATTCGAACCAACATGGCCTTGATGATCGACATTGTTAACGGAATTGACAAAATGAAAGCCGAACCTTCTCCCTCTTTCGATCGAATGATCACATGCCCGTTCAGATCTTCGATGTTTGCCTTCACGATGTCCATGCCGACACCCCGGCCCGACACTTCGGTTACTTTTTCGGCGGTCGAAAATCCAGGTTGAAAAATCAAATTAAAGATTTCGCTTTCGTGATGAAAAATGTGATCCGCCTTAACCAGACCACGCTCGATCGCCCTTTTTTTCAATTTGTCTTTGTGAAGTCCCCGACCGTCATCTCGAACTACGATTTTGACGTCGCCGCCCTCTGAAAAGGCTTCCAGATAGATTCGACCAATTGGAGTCTTGCCAGCTCGCTTTCGCTCCTCCGGACCCTCTAAACCATGATCCACAGAGTTTCTTAACATATGAATCAGGGGATCCATCAATCGCTCGACCAGCATTCGGTCGATCTCAACTTCTTCGCCCTTCAGAATGAGCTCGGCCTTCTTATTAGTGCGCTCGGCTGTATCTGAAACGATTCGGTACATCTTTCGAAATAAACTCCGCAGCGGAATCATCCTCAGACTCAAAGACAGGTCCTGAAGTGACGTCGTCACCCTTGAGAGATAATCGTAAGACCTGGCCAAGCTAGCGTCATCATCAAAATCCAAATCTAGAGATCGAATCATCGTTTTTGCAGTTACCAATTCGCCGATGAGATCACCCAATTCAGTCAGTTTTCCGATATTGACCCGAAGGTCAAGCCCCTTCGGCGATCCACTGGCGCGATTGCCATCTTGGTCGGTGGTTTTGCTGTCTTCATCCAAACTTTCAACTAAATTTTCCTCAGCCTCAGTCGCAACAGTTTGGCTACTCAAGGGACTGCGAAAACTCAAGCCGTGATCAACTTTTAAGCGATTGAGCTTCTCAAGATGAGCAATGAAATCCAGTGACTCAAATAGCGGTTCAAAAGCACTCGTCGGCTTTTCATCTCTAAAGTGACCAAACGCTTTCACCAGACTCAAACCGACATCTTCACACCATTGCAAAACAGGTGAAGGCATCACTGTATTTGCGCCCGAAAAATGCTCTATGACTTGAATCACAAGCTCGAGCCAAGGCTCGGCGCTTTCAATCTTCAAGTCTTGAATCATGCGGATTGCCGAAAAACACTCTACAAAACAGGCAAGCAAATTTTGATCCGCGTCGGAGGTGCCGCGAAGTTCTTTGCAAGTTTCGACAAAACGGCCCAAACTTTCTCGCAGAGGAGCTAAATCCATCGGCCGAATTCGGAACTGAGACTGCGGCAAAAAATCGCTCAGAAGCTGGCGAGTCCGACCCTCGAGCTGAACGTCATTGCCATCTTTCT
>CALCCV010000151.1 GCA_937900305.1 uncultured Pseudobdellovibrionaceae bacterium
GCGAAGTGAAAAACTCAAGTCATTCATTGACAACATGTAATGCGGCCAGTTGACCATTGGTTTAGGGCCGGCCTTACTGGACAAATACCAATGCCTTCATCTCACATCCGGAAGGACGTCAAGAGCATTGACCCAAAGCATTGATACTGTAGTTTTTGATCGCAGCTGCGACCCGATCGAAGTCCGAATTTGGCTCAAAATTTTTACTGTCCAAGTAGAGATCACGGTTTATCTCCACCATCACTGCTGCCACTCTTGAGTCCACTCGATACCGGCTTGCCGGAACCAGCGCCCCAGCAAAAGGATCATTGACAGCAACGCGCCAACCGTCGCAACTAAATGCCTCGACGAAGGCTTGTTCAAGCTTTAGAGAGGTGTGATACGGATCAGACCCGATGCAAATATCCGGTCGCTCAACCACCGAATCTGCGTTCTCGTAGGGCAATGCGATACCCGGAAAGCTGTGACAGTCAATCACCAAACATCGGCCGTACATCTCGACAGCATTTGAAACTGCAGCCTCAAGCCGATTATGGTGAGAGTGATACCAAGTGAGCATTAGCCTCTCGCGCTCCATTGAAGACAAATTTCTTCTCAGGGGGGCCAGTTGCGATGTAACCTCATAGATGGCGCCCATTCCGCGAGCTGCCATCGGCTCAGCTGCGTCATCGGGAAATCGCTCCACATCGACAACCAAGCGACTGACTGGCGCGCGAACCACTGTGGCATTGCCATGGGGCTCTGCGAAAAGCGCGTGCGTAAAGTGATCGGTCATGCGCTGCAATTCAAGCTTCAGTTCAGCATCCGACAAAAGAAACTGAGACCGGACCTCCGAGGGAATAACGCTGGAATCATGCGGAATATGCAAGATCACCCAGGGTGGGTAGCCCAACTGATTCATCGCTACTCGTCCCTCTCGGCGATGACCTGAGCCACAGCGGCACGAAGGTTTGAGTGAATGCGGTCAAGATAACTAGGATCTTCATCGGCACGCTCCTTAACGTCGTCGCGCCAGTCACCAGTAATCAATTCACTTAGCGTTTCGAAAACAACTGGCGGCGGATCCACTGGCACTGAACTGCCCTCGTCCCATTCCAGCCAGTTGTATTCGGGGCCCAATCCGTAGGTAAACACTTTTCTATCCATCAGAGTGGACACGGCCACAACAATGGATTCCGAACGTCCAATCACAGCCTCTTCGTAACGACCATCGAATTGTTTGGGTACTGCCCAAGTGAGCCAATCGACCCGAACGATCTCATCCGGTGAGAAAAAGCAGGGTGCGACGAGAAACTCGGGATAAAGCGATTTCACCGAATCACTCGACACCCAACGAACGGAAAGGACCGTGGAATCAAGCAGCACCTCCTCAAGCTGGTCGAAGCCGCACTGAGCTGCGGCTTCGGCAGCTGCCTCATAGATCTGCTCGGATACAGGGGCATCCCGATAGACCAGACTCTCCATGTTCGCCATCAGAACTCCTTTTTCAAACCAGATATTTCAACGAGATGCGATAGCGCCGCCATGTAGGTGCCGCAATCCGGGCACACAAGTTCGGTGACCTCGTCATCCACCTCGGTCAATGTGCTCGAGCACATCGCGGCTGCGGATCTTGAGCAGGTCCAGCTCGC
>CALCCV010000152.1 GCA_937900305.1 uncultured Pseudobdellovibrionaceae bacterium
CGATCTTAACAAGCGAGTCGCCGAGGGGGATGCGGTTGAAATTGAAAAAGCCGCGGCTGGTGCAGGGGAGACCAAGACTCAATGAACTCTCTGTATCAAAGCCCACTGCGGGTCTACTTATTGCTAGGCCTTCTGGCAGGATTGGGTTTCTGGTCAGTGTCGCGCCTATCTGTCAGTCTATTTCCACAAAAAAATCAGGTTTCAATGGGAGTGAGTGTCCCTTACGGCCCCCTCTCGTCGGCTGAGTTCGCAGCCAGTCACGGTCAGCGCCTAGAAAGTGCGTTGCAACAGCTCAGCGTCGATGGATATCGAGTCAAGCGCGTGACAGCAGATTACAGTTCTAAGAATCTGCGCATGATCGCCGATTTTGAATGGGGGATTGATCCAGAGACGGCCAAACGGGAGTTCTCGGATTTAATCAAAAGGGAGTCGGCCCTGTGGCCCGAAGAAATTCGCGATCGTGTTTGGCCCTACTCTGAAAATCGCAACTCAGGATTTTTTGCAGCCGCGGTTTACTCGCTGCAGAGGCCGCCCGATGCGATCTATGGCGAAATGAAAAACTCAATTGATCAGTGGGGAGCGACGGTCAAAGATGCCGAAGTCTTGACGCTGTGGAATCCAAAGGCGAAGGCGATCACGATCGAAGTTTCGCCAGAATATTTGGCGCAAGCCGGACTTTCGCTGATGTCTGTTCAGACGTTGCTGTTTCAAGAGCTCGAGGGATTGTCGGGCGGGACGTTGACGAAAGAAGGATCCTCATTTTCGATGGATTTGCAGGTCAATTCATCGATCGCTTCGGCTGAAAACATGGAAGAGTTCGTAGTTGGTACTGTTCGTGGCACCGATATCAAACTCAAAGACATTGCAAAGGTCACACTGGGACCTGCGCCCAGCCATCAAAATTCGTTCAAAACTTCGGGCCTCGACAGCTTAATCATCTGGGCCCAACCCAAAGCGGGCGGCAACATCAAAAAGATGTCTGAGGACATCAAAGCGCTGATGGAAAAAAATCGTGCGCTTTGGCCCGCAGATGTCGACGTCAAAATTTTGGTGGATCCATCTGAGTTTATCAATTCGGCGATCGAATCCGTTTTCCACGAGGTGGGACTGGCGTCGCTGCTGGCAGTGATTGTTTTGTTTTTGTTCATTGGGTCCTTTAAAAATGTGGCGACGGCAGCAATTGAAATTCCGCTCAGTTTGATTTTGGCTTTTATCTTTATGTGGGCGTTTGGGTTGAATTTGAACCTGATTTCATTGGGTGGATTGGCGCTGTCTGCGGGGATGAACGTTGATGCCTCTGTGGTCGTGATGGAAAATATCTTTCGACACTTTGAGCTGCAGCGGCCGGGCCTTCCGACCAAAGAGAAATTTCAGGTTCTTCTGCGGGCCGTGAACGAAGTGAAGTTAGCAATCATTGCTTCAACGATTTCAAGTTTGGTTGTTTTTTTGCCTCTGATTGCCACCAAAGGTATGACAAATTCAATTCTCGGTGATTTGGCCCAAGCCGTGATTTTTTCGCATGGGTTGTCGGCGTTTGTAGCCCTAATTTTGGTGCCGACTGTTCGTTGGCAGATGATGAAATTTGAAAACAACTTTCATGTGCGATCACCGATTGAAAAATGGTTGGTGGCGCTCGAAAGAATTTATTCAAATTTGCTAACGATGCTATTGGCAAGACCTCGACAGGTGGTTGGTTTATTTTTTGGTTTGATGGTGGTCTTGGGCTTGGTGTTAACCTTGCTTGTGCCACGGTTGGAAAAAGAGGTCATTGGCAGGCCGGATACAGATTGGGTGATGGTCAGTGGATACAGTCCGCTGATCGCACGTCACGAAGGTGCACTCAATTTGGCTGACGAGATCGAAGCGAAGGTCATGAAGCAGTGGAAAGACGATGTCATTTATACGTTCACCCAGGTCTCCGGAAGTTCTTGGGCTGGAGTGATGGCTCGGCTCAAAGATAAATCGGCCATCACCAGAATCAAAAAAGAGATGGAAGCTGAATTTCAAAACTCATCAACGGTGTTTTATAATATCGAGCCGTGGAATCCCTCGGAGATGAAAATTCCAAAGAGCTATGATTTCCGATTCGAATTTATCGGAGTGGATTATGCCGAACGGGTCAAGGCAGCTTCGGTCGGTTCCTTTGCTATGCAAGAAGCTAAGCAGGTTGAAAAGGTTGAGCAAAATCCGTCTTTGGAAAAATCAAAGGTGGCGCAGCTTCAAATCATTCCTCGTAAGTTTGAACAGGGTGGTGTGACTCAGCTCCGGCAGGAAGTGGCGTTTATGTCTCGATTGGCGACGGAGGGGGTTCAATTGCGGTCCATCACGCAGACGGAAGAACCGATCGACGTATTTATGATGTTCCCAAAGGGTCTTTACCAAGATGTCGATCAACTCAAAGCTTTGCCGTTGAGGCATCAAGGGCAGATCGTGAGCTTAGGGAGCGTCGCTAATTTCAACATGGTTGAAAAAGCTCCGACTTTTATCCGCGAAAACGGGCGAGAGCTTGTGAGTCTTCGCGGGCAGTACACCGATGACTTTAAGAAAGAAAATAAAAATCGCCAGAATTTGATCACTGAAACCCTGAGTGCAGCGGTAAAAAATGAGTTTCCGAAAGTGCAGAGTCATTGGATGGATCCGCAGCCGGAGTTGAGCGAAGCCATCGAGCAATTGAAGGTGGCCATCTTGTTGTCGGTGCTATTGATCTTTGTGACGATGGTATTGCAGTTCAACGATGTGGCATCGGCTTTGTTAATTTTGGTGGCTATTCCATTAGGTTTGATCGGAGTGATTCTTTCTCTCTATATTTTTAAATCCACTTTGAGCTTAAATTCTTTGTTGGGCGTGATTTTGCTAAACGGAATTTCAGTGGCTAATTCAATCATCCTCGTGGATTTTATCCGGCAGAAAGCTTTTGCTGGAGTCGACTTGCGAGAAGCGGCCGTTAGCGCCGCCAAATCCCGACTGCGGCCCATTCTGATGACGACCTTAACGACGTCCTTGGGTATGTTGCCGATTGCGATTGGCATGGGCGAAGGGGGCAAAGTTTTGCAGCCTCTTGGGATTGCGGTGGTCGGGGGATTGGGTTTTTCGACTTTGACGACTCTCTTTGTCGTTCCGGGTCTGCAATACCTATATCTTAAAAACCGAGCTCGAAAAATGGAGGAACCCACGTGAGATTTTCGGTGCCGGTTTTTGTAGTGATTTTCTTTGAAATTTTCGGAGCCTTCCCAACCCACGCTAGCGTCGATGAACAAATCAAAGCAGCCCTGTCTCAAGATTTAGATTTGCGGGCGGCGGAGACTGAATTGAAAAAAGCGGAGGCGGCATTTGAGTTTCGTTGGCGTTCGTTTTTGCCGACCATCAGTTTGTCGACCACAGAAGGTCGCACCAAAGTTCAAAAGCTGAGTGGCGAGCAAGAGGATGTGACGGTGGCTTCGTCTTCTGTGAATGCATCTATAAATCTTTTTGCAGGTGGAGCGTCGCTGTCGTCTTATAAATCCGATAGCGTCAATCTCGAAAGGCAGCGAAATGTGTTTCAAACGAAGCGGCGCTCAGCCGTGCTTGCCATCGGCAATGACTTGTTCGCCTACATTTTTTTACGAAAAAGGACTGAGCATCTGTTGCGCCAAATGAGCAATCGCGATCAACAGGAAGAGATCGCTAGTAAAAAGTATAAAGCGGGAGTGTTGAGCCAGCAGGAGTGGATGCAAACTTCCGTTGCCCGCGATTTTCAGCGGGCCGAACTATTGACCATCGAAAATGAAATGGAAACGGTGAAAAATCGGTTGGCTTTGAATGGCTTGATGGACCTCGGGCCTCAGGATTGGCCGCTGACCGCCGGCCACCAACTGTCGCCGGTGCAATTTCCGGAAGTGAATACCAGCCCTGAAGTGCGGGCTTTGGTGGCCGAAGTCGACTTGCTCGAATGGCAACGTCACAGTTATCGTGCGGGATATTTGCCAGCGGTGGATTATTTTTTGGCGGGCACGTCCGACAGAAAGTTCACCAAGCCTTCCGAGTTAGAAACGGTGCATGGGTTGCGATTATCTTGGTCATTTGGAGATTCGGGTCAGGCGCTCCTCGAGTCTCGCAAAGCGAGTTTAGACTTAGATCTGGCGAAAGTGACACTCGAGCGAACGAAAGATCGAGTTGGACGCAATCAAGAAGAACTGAAGAAAAAAGTGATGAGTCTGCGAACCATGGTGTCAACACTTCGGGATTCAACGGCGAAGAGCCAGACCGTTATCACTTCTTTGCGCCGTGCTTTTCAAATTGGAAGATTGTCCGTCACCGATTTGCTGCAAGAAGAAAATACTCATCTTCAGTATCTCACCAATTTTGAGCAACTCACTAAAGAGTTGCATTCGGTGCAGTTGCAGGTTTGTTTGGCCGCCGAAATCGGTTTAGAGCGCTGTTTTTATTGATGGAGTGGATGTAGGAACCTCAACTTGCACCCGCCGTTTCAGCTCGGCTGGAGACATAGTATCGGATCTGCCGTTTGTAGGTAAATGTCAGGGCATTGAACGAAAGGCCCGCGTGAACTTTGTCACCCTCTTGTCGTTGATTGCGAATCGTCCCGGCGACGGAGATCATTTCTCCATTGGGGATTTGAAATGTGATCACCACCGTTTTTATGGCGTCCAACATAAATTCGGACTGAAAACTCAGGCCGCCTTCGCCGATGTCGATGGATTCTGCAAGAATATAGTGACCTGCGGAGAGCACGCCCACGCCACGGCGAAATTCTCGTCGCGGATATTTTCGTTGAAGGTGAGTTTCAGTGGCGCTTTGGCTCATACTGAGCGTATCGGATAAATCTCTGTGCGACTAAATTTTGGCCATTAGAAGATGGTGGAGAGTGAACTGGGTCCAAAGTAGCGGACGATCCGTGGGAGTCGATTTAAATTTCGCATCCATCTCTGACAGCCCGGTAAGCAAGTCATAGAGCTGGGTGGTTGTCCATTTGGGAAGGTAGGCGTGGTACTCGCGCAATAAAAAATCTGGCAGACCCACCTTGGCCGCCAAGGCTCGACCTTCGGCCCCATGGTCGAGGTGGTAGTGAAAATTGAGAAGTTGTCGAGTTTGTCGGGCCAAGAGAGTCAGCAAACCCAGTGCATCACCTGTTTCACTGGCCCCTTTGTGGGTGAATTCCATAAACTTCATTGCATCTCTTTGGAAAAAAGATTTTATGGCCGCGAAAATGTGTCCTTCGTTTTGGTAAGATAAAAAATCATCGAGATCAGCCACACTCACACGGCGATCGCCGAAAGTGAGTTTGATTTTTTCAAGTTCGCGATGAAGCACGCTGAGGGAGGTTCCAAGACGCTCCATCATCAGCGACAGAACATCAGGCTCGCACCGAACACCCAATTTTTGACAGAAGTGATCCACATAGCCGCGCACTTGGTTGGGGTACGGTGTGGAAAACTCCGTGGCCACCGACTTTTCCAAAAGACTTTTTGTCACACGTTTCTTTTTGTCCATCGATCCGGCAACCAAGATGAATTTACATTCAGATGGGCCTGACTGCAGACGCTGGGTCAGATTTTCGGCCACCTTCTCTTTTAAATTTTCGACCTGTTTGATGATGGTGCAGCGAAGTTCGGCAAAAAAAGGCAGATCAAACAAAGCGTCCAAACTGTCTTCACTTAGATCTTCAGCATAGACCGTCTGTAAATTCATCATTCGCCAGGTTTCGTCCTCTGGCAGTCGAGATTTCGCAAAATTCAGCGCTTGCTCTACGAGCAGGGGCTCGTCACCAAAAATCAAAACCAAATTTGGCAACTGAGACTCTTGCAATTTTTGGAAAAAAATTCGCGAGTCGACGACGGCCATCAGAAATTCTCGGTGATGCGATTGTGTGCCTCAATCGAAACGGTTTTTGCCAAGGCCTCGATATTGATTTTACGAGCGGAGAGATTGTAAAGCGCATTGACAGAATTCAAATTGGGAATTGTGACTTGAGGCGCGGGGTAGGTCTTTTCATTCTCCAGCACATCTTCCCAAATCACGCTTTCGTTGTCCAACCGGATGGCGCGGTAGCGCACGCGAGAAATCACACGGTATTGTGTCACCAACACGGCGCCAATGGGAGATGTTGTGCTGATCGAGGACATGGAAACGGGAGTCTCTGGGCGAATTGCAATGCCCATGATGTCGCCAACAATCATCAATTCGGCTTGGTCTTTAGCGACGATCGACGCGACTTCAGATCTTTGGAACTCTTGAATGAGGGCCGACGTGAAGTAAGCTTCAATGCCACTTTCCATCGAGCGATTGGAAAACATGGGAATCGTCACTTTGTGATAACCGCCCGGCAAAGAGCGGTGGACTTGACCCCATTCGTAACTCGCGCAGGAGGTCAATGCCAGCGCTGCCGCTCCAGCGAGCGACAACCTTAAGTGCAATTTTAGCAATTTTAAGTGCAATGTTAAGCATGGAAACATCCTTTAGAGCTACCATGAGTTATTCGCGCCGTTCAACACTTTCCACTGGCGGTCGAAAGAGCCTCCGTGTTAAATTCGCTTCGACACTTCTGGCTGGATTCCAATTCTGATCAACATCCCAACACGGGGAGCGCAAGGTGGCACAATCTGGTTCACCAAATTCACCAAAAAACTCGGATTTGAAAAATAATTTAAACGACAACGACAAAGTAAATGCGGGCGACGCGAAGAATTCGAACATTTCAAATCTTTCCACGAAGTCCTATGTTCTTTTGGCGCCCGGTCCAGTGAGCCTGCATCCCGCAGTGCGAGAGGTGTTGGCTGAACCGATGATTCATCATCGGACTCCTCTTTTTGACAGCATTTTGAAGAAAGTGCTGCTGGGTTTACGTCAGGTTTTTTCAACTCAGCAACCCGTGATGATGTTTTCGTCGACGGGCAGTGGCGCCATGGAAGCGGCGTTGGTGAATGTGGTGTCTCCGGGTGAAAAAGTTTTGTGCATTGTCTCGGGCAAGTTTGGTGAACGCTGGGCCGAGATGGCAAAAGTGTTTGGTTGTGATGTTTTGATTCACAAGGTGGCGTGGGGCGAAGCCGTTCGGTGCGACGATGTTGCGCAAATCCTGAAGCAAAATTTGGACATCAAGGTGATTCTTTGCCAGGCTTGTGAAACGAGCACGGGAGTCGTGCATCCCATTCGGGAACTCGCTCAACTCACCCGTCCCATGGAAACGCTATTGTTGGTTGATGGAATTACGGCTGTCGGTGCTTTCCCGCTCCCCATGGATGAATGGGGAATTGATGGCTTGGTGGCTGGTTCGCAAAAGGCGTTTATGTTGCCCACGGGGTTGAGTTTTTTAGCGTTTTCTGAAAAAGCATGGCGACGAATTGAATCCGCAAAGGCGACCCGATATTACTTCGATGTTCGTAAAGAAAAAAGCGCCAATGAAAAAGGTGAAACGTTTTATAGTTCCAATGTCTCTTTGATCAAGGCGCTCGCGGTGGTGTTGGAGTTGTGGCAATCCCGGGGTTATGACGAGCATTACGCCGAACTTCGACAGCGGGCGCAGTGGACACGGGATTTGATACTTAAGCTGGGATTAAAAAATTACACTCAATATCCCAGTGATTCGCTGAGCGTTCTGGTCTTACCCTCTTCCATCGACGGTCAAAAGTTGCGAGAGTGGCTTGAGATCAATGAAAACCTGACGGTCATGGGCGGACAAGATCAAGTTAAAGGAAAAATTTTGCGCATTGGTCACATGGGATATCTCACGCGGGCGGATCATTTGCAGCTGGCGGCGGCTCTGCACAGAGGACTTTCTGAGTTTGGATTTTCTCCCGAAGTCTCCGAATCAGAACTGCTTTCCTGGGCAGACTCCCATTGGGGCGGCGAGTGAAAAAAAGAATCTTGATCATTGGGCGATTTGCCTCGGAAAGCTTGGCCTATCTGATGCAATTTCGGGAGTACGAAATTTTGCGGATCGCCGAAGGCGAGGCGGTGGGTGAAAAGGATTTGGCATCAGCCTCAGCCATCATTTTGCGTTCAACCGTGACTGTGAATGAAGATCTTTTGCGCAAGGCCTCGGGCGTGCAAGTCATTGTCACAGCCACTTCTGGGTTTGATCACATTGATTTTGCAGCCACCGAACGTTGGGGTGTAACGACGATGTACACGCCCGAAGCGAATGTGGCGAGCGTTGCCCAGTTCACTCTGAATTTGATTTTGCAATCGCAGACCAAAATTTTTTCGGGTGTGCGGTCCTTAAAGAGTGGCGATTGGCGAACGGGTGTGGCGTTAGGTTCTGAAGTTCAGGGTCGCACTTTGGGCATCGTCGGTTTGGGACGCATTGGTCGGGCCGTCGCGACGCTTGGCCGGGCCATCGGAATGAATCTGTGCGCCTATGACCCCTACGTTGAGGACGTCGAATTCACACAGAGTGGAGCCGCTCGAGTGAGTTTTGAAGAGTTGCTGAAGTGTTCTGACGTGATCACTTTCCACGTTCCGAAAACGAGCGAGACCGTGAATATGCTGAATCGCTCTCAGTTTGAATACATTCATCGAGGAGTGGCTGTGATCAACACCTCGCGTGGAGGTGTTGTTCACGAAGAGGATTTGGTCGAAGCGATTCGGCAAGGTTGGGTGAGTTTCGCTGGCCTCGATGTCTTCGCGAAAGAGCCGTTGCCGCGAGATTCAACATTGCTGCAGTTGCCGCAGGTGATTTTGACTCCTCATATGAGCTCTCTGACCGAAGATGCGTTTTTCAAATCGTCCCAGATGGCGGCTGAAAAAGTTTTGCGATTCTTGCGCGAAGGTGTGGCGACCGATACGCTGCCGCCAAAGGCAGATTGGTACGGCGTCGAAGCTCGTTGGTAGATTTGATCTCCATTTACTCCATTTAGAGTTCATTTTTTAAAATGGCCGCTAGCGCGATCGATAGACATGTCGATAGGCCTGTGGAATTGTCGTTTGCTTGTTCAAAACGCGAAAGGAGAGCCAGATGCCTGGAATCGTGGTCGTCGGCGCCCAGTGGGGAGATGAGGGAAAAGGGAAGATCGTCGACGTGTTTGCTGAGCACGCGGATCTGGTGGTTCGTTATCAGGGTGGATCCAATGCGGGTCACACTTTGGTGGTCAATGGTCGCAAGACCGTTCTGCACCTTTTGCCATCTGGAATTTTACGACCTGACACACTCTGTGCGATTGCTCCAGGAGTTGTGGTCGATATTTTTGGTTTGGTCGAAGAAATCAAAAACCTCAAAGCTCTGGGGCTTTTGCAAAATCCTAAACAGCTGATGGTGGCTGAAACTTGCTCGGTCATTCTACCTTTTCACAAAACTCTCGATCAGTGCCGCGAAAAGGCTCTCGACGAAAATAAAATTGGTACGACGGGCAAGGGCATTGGGCCAGCCTATGAGGATCGAGCTGCTCGGCGCGCGGTCCTCTTTGGCGATCTCTTTGATGAAAAGACATTGCGTGAAAAAGTGGAATTAGCGATTGCCGAAAAGAATGTACTTTTTAAAGATTTTTATGGCACAGCCATGGTCTCGGCTGATCAAGTTGTTGAAAGTGTACGACCTTTGCTGGACGTGTTGGCTCAGCATCGCTCGCGCGATTTTTCGCTCGTCCTGCACAAGGCTTTGAAGGCTGGCAAGCGCGTTTTGTTTGAAGGCGCCCAGGGCACTCTCTTGGATGTGTGGCACGGAACTTATCCCTACGTCACAAGCTCTTCTACTCTCGCGGCCAATGCCTGCGTCAGTAGCGGCATAAGTCCGATGGCTATCAACAAAGTGATCGGTGTTTTCAAAGCTTACGCCACTCGCGTAGGGACTGGGCCTTTCCCCACAGAATTGAACAATGAAACTGGCGATCGCCTTCGTCGCGAAGGGGCTGAGTTCGGCTCTACCACGGGCCGTCCGCGCCGCTGTGGCTGGCTTGATCTCGTGGCTCTCAAGGCCGCGGTGAAGTTGAATGGCATCACGAATCTTTCAATGATGAAACTCGATGTTTTGAGTGGTCTTGAAAAAATCGGAATTTGCACGGCTTACAAAATTCGCGGTGAATTGGTACAAGATCTGTCGATGTTTTACGGAGAACTCGATCACGCTGAACCAGTCATCGAGTATCTACCAGGTTGGAATGAGAACCTGTCTCGCGTGACCAACTTGAAAGAGTTGCCTCGCATGGCTACGAGCTATTTAGATTTCGTGGGCACACAGCTGGGCACTCCGATCGACGTCATTTCCATCGGACCCGGTCGTGAACAAACTTTGTGGGTGAAGCCACTTTTTACAGAGTGAACCGAGTGATTTGAGTTGTTGGATGGTGGCAGGAGAAGGGCAGGAAAGCCTTGCGCAGACGGAATCTCGAGAGGCTAAGTGTTTGAAATCAAAGGCCTGCCCAATGAATCAACACTTCGAAATTGTTTGTTGACTTCCCCTTTGTCTTCCATCAGATTTGTTTTTCTCAAAGTGTGAGTCATTAGCTCAGTTGGTAGAGCACTTCACTTTTAATGAAGGGGTCGATGGTTCGAGTCCATCATGACTCACCAGTTTTTCTTCTCTTCGTCTTCGGCGGAGCAGAACTTCAGCTGGTACTTTGAAATTTTTTTTCGTTCTTAGGTCCCCATAGTCTAGAGGCCTAGGATGCCTCCCTTTCACGGAGGAGACCCGGGTTCGAATCCCGGTGGGGACGCCATGTCATTTTAATTCTTAAATGATTTCAAGTAGTTAGATTTCTGAACCCCGGGTAATTCACCGGGGCAGCCGGGGTCACTTCTAAAGCATTCCCGCCGTCATCCCGATAAACTAAAGGGAGTGTAGCATGGGGTTCTTCGCAAAAAAAGCTGTCAGGACAAACTTGCCCTGTAAGTCTGTCGTTTTGAAGCAAATAGCTACCAGTGACAGATGGCGCA
>CALCCV010000153.1 GCA_937900305.1 uncultured Pseudobdellovibrionaceae bacterium
CGGTGTGGGCAAGACTTGCCACAAGAAGTCCTTGTATACGACCTACTATTACCAACGCAATCGCTGGCGGGTGTTGCTTCGACATGCGGTGGGGTGGCGCCGATGGTGGCTGAAGCTGGTTTTGACGAGGTCCCAGCGAGCATTGGCGACCAAATTTCGGCTGAACCAAGATGATGAACGAAGTCGCCTGCTGGCCAGTGCGGTTCGTGACCGGGTGGCCCAGGAGCTGTCGGCCAGTCCTGACGTCTTGCGATGAATTGCGCCTTTTCTTACACCCTCACAAAAAACGAACTTGCCAGACTTCCGCAATCCATGAAATGCAAAGAGTGATTCCAAATTGATGAGCCGAAAAGTATAAGCCAGAGATACGGTCTGGCGTTTCTACCGGGCGCCGTAAATGCCCGACTACGGAGAGGTTATGACCAATAAGTTTTTATTTGTGGTGGTCCTTGTCTTTGGTGGTCTCGGTCTGACCGAGACGGCATTGGCCCTTGATGGCCGAGCCCGAACCTACTATGGCGATGAGTTCGATCGGCTGGTCCGCCAGAACTCTTCTCCCAATCGAGCTGGCCGCCCTGGCGACCAAGATCTTCAGGTCGAACAAGATCAATTGGTTAAGCTGCTCAAAAAAGTTTTACGAAATTATCACGAACCTCAAGAAGGTGGCTTTGATCGAATTGTCGATCGCTGTTCGCAGTCGAACTGTTTCAAGCACCACGCTGTCGGTTACAATTCCGCTCGCAAGATTCTCTTGGGCGATATGTATCTGAAAGAAACCCCTTCTGGTTACGCCGTGAGTGAAGTTTACTGCGAAAAAGACTATGTAGCGGCGGATTTTCCAAATGGAGAGGGCCCTGGACCTGATAAGATTCCGGCCAATGCGGTGGTAAACATTGAACACACCTGGCCTCAATCCCGTTTCAATTCGAACATGCCTAAAGACGAACAAAAGTCTGATTTGCACCATTTGTATCCTAGCGATTCGCAAATGAATTCGACTCGGGGAAATTTTGAGTTCGGCGAAGTGGACGAAGACATCAAGGATCTCAAGTGTCACACGGCTCGATTTGGTCGTGTGAACGGGGCCACGGGTTCGCCGATTTTTGAACCACCCACGTCTCACAAAGGTCGGGTGGCACGAGCCCTGTTTTATTTTTCGATCAAGTATGATCTACCCATCAGCCGTCAAGAAGAAGCGTTTTTGCGAACCTGGAATCACGACTATCCTGTGACTCCCGAAGAGCAAGAACGCAACGATCGCGTTTTTGAATTGCAAGGGAGCCGCAATCCTTTCGTCGATCATCCCGAAATCATTTCGAAGATCCAGGATTTCTAAACTGGCCAAGTCTTAGGTCAAAAGAAAGTCTGTAGCAGCTTTGAATTCAGCGTCTTCCCGGCCACTATAGGGATTGGGAGGATTCAAGCCATGTCAGCTGCCGCCATTAAATTTATCTGCCTGGGATTCATTGGCGGCGCAGTTGCAATGTACTTTTTTTTATCCTCACAGTTGCAAAAGCGGCGCCGAGCCGAGCGCTCGTTGCGAAACGAAATTCACAAAGACTCTGAAGAGCACCAAGCCCAAGTTGCCCAACTCAAAGAAAATCACGCTGCCGAATTGAAGAGTCGCGAACTTGACCAAACAACTCTGCAGCAGAGTTTTCAAACCTTGGCGGGTGAGCACCTGCAAAAAATGATTGAAGGATTTCAACAAGAACTAAAAATTCGCATGGACTCAGTGGCGGCCGAACAAACCAAAGCGATCGATCACAATGGCGAGAAAGTTTTGGATTCTTACAATTCGTTGGGACGGTTGTTTTTGCAGGCGCAAGAAAAACTGGAAGACTTGCAAAAGAAAAGTCAGTTTTCAATCGCCGATGTGCAAACTCAAATTGAGGCCCTGCAACGCCAAGAAGCTCAATTGGTGCAAGAAACTTCCAATTTGCGACGCTGTCTTCGCTCGGAAAATCAGGAGATGGGACGCAACTGGGGTGAAATGTCATTGCAATCCTTATTTGAACAGGGCGGGTTGAAAGAGAGTTTTGACTACGAAGAAATTCAGGTGCCCCTCAAAGGTGTCGGTTTTGCAATCAATCCGACCGAAACCCTGCGACTTCACCGCGTGCAACTGCGAGGCGGGCGATCGATTTTTATCGACAGTCACCACACCCTGCTTTCCTATTTCAAAGATGTGGTGGACGTGGGTGAAGAAGAGCGAGAGGTGGCCGAACGTGTTTTGGCAAAAGCCATCGAGCGCCGGGTTGAACTGCTGGTCAGTGAGACCGTAAAAATAAAAACTGAACCGGCCTCGCCCTTTGTGTTTTGTTTTGTCGGCAGTGAAGCTCTGATGGAATTTTTGATTGAGAAAGACTTCATGGCCCTTGAGCGCGCCCGCCAATTGGGTGTGATTTTTTTAGGTCCCACGCAGTTTTTGCCACTGTTGCAGATCATGAGTTGGGGCCAGCAAAGTTTAGAAAACTTCGAGCAAAGCCGTGAGCTGTTGAAACTCAGTCGCGATTTGGCGAGCTCACTGAACGTTTTTATTTCGCAACTCTCGGAGTTGAAGCGAGACAGTCGAAGGTTTGTGACCAAGTTTGAGGACTTATTCGAAGGAGCCTGGGCCGGGGAGCAGGGAGTGCTACCCGTGTTGACCAAAATGGCTTATTTGCAAAAACGCGAGGTCACAGATTTGTACGGGGCTGGTGTTGAATCCGCAGAACCCGTCAAGTCGCGCGCGAGCTAATCTTTATAAGGTGGAACACTTGCGGGTTGATGCCTTGAGGCGGTCCAACTCAAAATCTTTGTGAGCCCAGTGTTCTCGTGGCCCTGACGCTGCGGAAGTACTGTTTCACGAGGGCTTGATATTCGATGGACGCCAGGCGCATGTCCAACATCAGTTTTTTGTAGTGTCCCTCTGAACGTTCTTTCCAAGATTCATTCAAAGTTTTAAGTCGTTTTTGGGCTTCAAAAATTCTTTCTCTCAAGGAGGCGAGGTGCTCAGAGCACTGGCCTTTGTTGAGAAGGTCCGCTTCCAGAGTGTGCATTTTGGCTTTTAAGATTTCAAAAGCCGGTGCGGTTTTCAAATTCCAACTCAGTCCCATGTGGGCCATTGTTTGGATGAACCATTTTGTTGGGTCCCAGTGGTACCAGCGAATGCCATTGCGAAAATCGAACTGAAAAGCATGGTGGAAATTGTGATAACCTTCTCCGTGAGTGAGAAATGAAACCAAAATATTATCGCGCGCTGAGACTGCCAAACTGTAGGGGCGATGACCCATGTAGTGACTGAGTGAATTTACAAAAAATGTGGTTTGCTGAGTCAGAAAAATTCGCAGGCAACCCGCCACCAAGAGTCCGCCCAGTGCGTCTCCCCACAGGGAGGCCACCAGGGCTGGGAAAACAAATCCACTCAAAAATGCAATCCAACCATAGTATTTGTTTTGCAGGCGCACTAAAGATTTTTTTTCGAGATCGGCCACTCGTTCGATTTTGCGGTCGTTGGATTTGAAAAACAACCAACCCACGTGGGCAAACCAAAATCCCTTAGTGATGGCGTAGGGATCTTTTTCAGAGTCTTCTTGCAGATGGTGCTTGCGGTGGTCTGAACACCATTGCAGTAAGGACCCTTGAAAAGCCGTCGACCCAAAAAACAAATAGAAATAGTGAAGCAGCGGACTGATGTCATACGAACGATGACTGTAGTGGCGGTGATAGCCCGCAGTGATCGACAGATTCGTGACGCCGGCGAAGATCAGCGCGAAGACCCATGTTTGCCAGGGAACTCCGACAAAAATAGCGTGGGCTGGAGCTAACGTTAGTGCGGCCAATGAGTTCAATCCGATAAAGAGTAAATTCGTCCAATCGAGCGGTAGCGACGAAACCGAAGAAGGAGGGGTTGAGTCAGAACTTTTCATCGTGAGCGCTCCTTTTGTATCCAGGTTTTTTACTGGATTTCATTGTATACGCGGGGTTGTCAGATCTCAATCCCA
>CALCCV010000154.1 GCA_937900305.1 uncultured Pseudobdellovibrionaceae bacterium
TTCACGGGAGCCGTCGCTTACATCTCAGGTTTGATGAGTTTACTGACGGGTGGCACAGGAATTATTTGTTTGGTGATCGCCTGTTTTTTGTTGATTCGCGCCAGTCAGCTCGCGCAACTCAATGTAATGGATGATTTGTCATTTATCGAAAGCGGCATATTGGCGAGGGCGTGAATGCAGAATTATTAAGTTCCCCTCGCTAAAATCCCTCGCTATGGCGAGATCCCGTGACGATCTCCAAGTGTCGTTTATCTTTCGAATTTCGACTACGGTTTAAAGAAGTCACAAGTAAAACAATATAGTTCTTCTTCCGGGGACGAGATGACAACATCACGGGTCTTCTGAATGAAATCGAGAATCATTTGTTTCAATTGGTTGTGATCGCTCACGCTCATAGTGTAAAGAGTTGTGTAGTGAATGTTTTCATAATCCTTAGCCGACAAATCTTCGATGGCCTTTTGTCGCCACTGCGAGTGGTAGACTGAAGCAAAGGGCGATGTTTTAGAGAGGTGTAGATTTTTGGTTTTTGCTCGCCAATGATTCTGTACACGCTCTGCTAGATCCGCTGATTTAAGATCTTCTAAGATTGTTCGGATTTGAGGTAGAGACATATTTAAGCGAACCGCGAGGTTTTCGACGCTCTGATATTTTGGAATGGTTAACAAAAAATGGATCGCGCCGTACAGCCACGAAGAATAGTACAGCGCCTGACGCTCGTGATTTTCCAGATCGGAGCTCGGGTCCTTCCAACGAAAGTTTTCGGCACTGATCCTTCGCAACTCCGCAAGCTTCGTTTGCAAATGACTTTTGTAATTGATTTCACTGGCTCGCTCAATTTGTAACAAAGTTAAAAAATATTCCTCTTCCAAAGGATGAAGATTCCAAAATCGACTCAAACCAAAACCCTGTTCAACGGTGGGTTGGGCGGCCCCCGATAGGATTTTGGTGAGGAAAGAACTCTGCACTCCTGCCGCTTCTGCCAATCGAGATCGATAACCGCGTTCGTCTTGATTGATTTCCACAAAGTGCGAAATGATCTGCAGATAGGATTGGAAGTGAAACACTCTCAACGCCTCTTGAGATGGAGTGCCTTTCACGGGGTTTCTCCTTCCACGAGTTCAAGTTCCTTGGGATTGAATAAACAACCCAAACCTGAGCACTCATTTGTTTTCAAGCGATTCACTCTGGTGTAAGCAAACCTCCAACCCCAGCATTCGATTAAACTATTGACGTCATCCTTATCGCAAACCCCTGCCGGATTATTTGGTTTCAGCCAGCGAACTCGGTCCCAAACCTCTTTATCGACGGGTGGAAATCCGTAGTGAATGTAAGACGACCAAGTGAACCACTCAATGTCCCGGACATTCCCCTTCTTATGGTAAAACATTTCGGGACCCCCTTCTACAAAACCAATCACCGCGAATCTTCTTTTCTCGAGCTCGATAGTGCGATGCCAACCTTTAAAGTTCCTGATTTCCGATTCAATCACTCGATCGGTGAAAGGGATTGAGCCGAAATACCGGCTGACCATTGCGCGCACCTTTTCGGTTGTTTCGTTTCCGGCTTTGTAATCGTGAACGAAAGCTTCATGGATGAGGAGCATGGCTTGGCTATGTTCCTTCAACTCATGAAAACGGCGTCTGTGCACTAAGACCTCACCAGTCTGTAAGTTTTGAATGGCAAGTTGTTTTTTTTCGCAGCCAATCAGTTTTTCATAGAATGAAAACTGAATCCCGTCGTCGTCAAGCTCGGGAAGATCATCGACAAATTTAAATTCTAAAATCGGAACCTGGTACTTTCGTTTTTCGTAGCCACCGAATATGATTCGCGACAGTCGGTCCGAAACTATTTGCTCTTCCTCGCTGCCGTCCCTTAACGTTGAAAGAAGTTGGTAAGCCAAGGCTAGAGCTTTGCTCGATTCCTGCGCGATGCCTTTGAGCTTCGGCTGTTCTAAATACCACTTAAAATAATCTGTTCTTTCAATGACCGAACGACGTTCGTGATATTGAAGAAAGTAAGAGTCTGGTAGCAACCCACCCTCACTGTCCGCGAGTATGGGACCGTTGTCGCACTCGATTGTATCCCCACCACCCGTTCCACCGCTACCAACCCCTCCCTTGACCGGCGGCTCGGCCCAACCTGGGCTCAAATGCATAGTGAGTAGAAAGATCGCCAAGAGGCTAGTGAGTGTCGATTTTTTTGACAGGAGGGACCGTCCCATTTATATAGCCTTCGTTGAGATTGCACTAAACGGCAAATTTTATCGCCACAAGATGATTTACAATTGCAGTGCCAGGCCGGCGCTGTTTCCCTCGGCTGGTGATCAGATTTTTGACACTTCGGTTTTTTCGGAAAATTTTGACTCCATTTCGTCAGCAATACATCAAGAATTTGCAGAAGGCTTTTGTTAAATTTGTTTCAAGGAAATCGATCAATAATGATCATTTCCCAATAACAAGGAGTTTATATGAAACAAGTTTTTTTTATATTAGTTACAATTCTTGGTCTACAATCCGCTGCCTTGGCAAAAATCGAATGCGCCGCAGGTCTGCCTGGAACGGAAGAATCTCAAATGACACGTCTATCGCGCCAAAACGAACAAGAAAATTACGTCAATTTGGTTGGTACCGTTAATGGCTTCAGTATCTACGTCTACGCCAATGAATTGGACAACTCCGTCGCAGTTATAAGTTTGAAATATCTGGACGGCGGGGAGGAAGCCAAATCCCGATTCACTGAAGTCAAAGAAAATTGGGGCGCCTATGTGACTGCTCTTCGAAATTCCCAAGGGAAACTGATGCGCATTTTCTGCAGACACCACTAAACGTCGTGACCACCGAATCTGAATCGGCCGTCGTTGCCTTTTCGATGCCCACCTGGGCATCGACCTCGGAGCTGAAGCCGTGGGAAGAGTATTGCATCAGGGCCCCAATTGGTCACAGTGTCAGGATCTTAGTCAAACGAGCCCTTCATAGCCGTTAAAATTCGAAGCAACTGTTATCACCTGTACGTATAAAATCTCACTCAAGTCCAATAGAATAGGCTCATCAATCACATTCAGTTCATGGGAGCTGAATAAAGTTTAAAGGAGAAAAAAATGAATGCACGGATGTTTACAAAAGTTGTGGGAGTACTCTTGGCGATTACAGTTAGCCAGTTTGCAGAGGCTAGATCCTTCAATTGCACATTGGACTGGTTGAATGGAAAGGTCGCAAAACTTTCCCAAGTTGGAGTGCCGGCTGGCGTGCCAAGTTTGGTTGGGAAATTTAAAATTTCACCAGAGCTTTTTCCGAACAACTCAGACGCCCTTGCCGCCTGCGAAGAAGCGGCAGAAAGATTGCGAACGAAAACAAGCGCAAGATTTTGCTCGCTGGAGTGGTCGAATGGAAACGTCGCCTTGCTGAACGAATTTATCGAAGGCACCGGCCGACAGACTTCGAAACAGATTGCTTTGATGAGGATCTCTGGATCGGGTGAAGAGGCTGGTTTCAAGACCGCAGGTGAAGCGTTAAAGGCTTGCAAGGAACTAGATGCCAAACTGGAGATCACGCGCAACACTACGAATTGCACCTACGATTATAGAGGTGGTTCCGTCGTTAAATTGTCTCAATTTGGTGGGCGCTTCGATGATGCGCTGATTGAAACTTTCAATATTGAACTATATGGATCTCCCGAAGCGGCTATGGAGGCCTGTGAGAACTTCTCCTACGAGAAATGAATGTAAAGACATTCCTTAACGCTACCGAGGCATGGTCTTTGCTAATGAGTTGTACAAATAGGACCTATAAATGAGCTAACGCAATACAACCTCGCTCAGTGCAATGGCATTTGGAATGGGACGGCAGAATGATCCCCTTCGAAAAATTTGAGAGTCAAAAAATTGGGATTGTCGCCATCATATTGGTGACGATCCCATTTCTCGCACAGGCGCGCGAAAATCCTGATTCTTGGTTCAAGTGGCTGGAAGATGCCCGTGCCGAAATCCAAGCCCAGCCAGTGACGAATCAGATCGACGCTCTCACGCAATCGGCTTCGACCTGTCTGCCATCGAAGTTTCGGTACCTCACTCATCGATCGAGCCGAAACCTGCAGCGGATCGTGGATGCGGCCGTGACCGACGTGCTTTCACAGCCAGTTACCGGCGAAAAACTCTGTTCTGCGACGATACTGCAACCTGAATTCGCATTTTTTGGCGTTTCCGAAGATTTCAAAAGCCCTTGTGTCGGGCGCAAAAATGACGACCTTGTTTTGGATGGAGACCTGGCTTCTTCACGTGCGGGAATCACAAATTCGATTGGAAAGACATTTTATTTCGTCGAAGATCTAAGCGCGGATTCGAAGTGCACAGGCTGGACGTACGACAGCGAAACGTTCATCATACTTCGTGAGAGCGATTGGCGATCAAATCTTATTTCGGCCGTCATTGCACACGAAATTTATATTCGAAATGACTTTTTTGCGAACTGGGATATCGAACGGTCCGAAAAATTTCTGAAGAATTTTTCGAGGCTCGTTTTTAAAGATCGACGAGGAAAAGATCTTCTTATGACTCCTCGTATTCTATTTCGAGTTCTTAATTCTCCTCAAGTTAAACTCATCTTATCTGGAGCTCGTGGCTGGAATTTTGATCAGACTTTTCAAAAGAGCGTAGATTCTCATTTTCTTCCTAAGTACATTCGAAGTTGCGAAGAATTAGGAATTTTTGAATCGCTGTCACTTCCTGAGGAGTTTGTTTCTGAGGGTAAAAAAACTGACGACTTTTTGCTCGCGATCGAAAGCGTCCGCAATCGGAGAATCGAAAATGAGTTTGTCGAAACTGAGGGGCGTGAATGGGATGTTCTTAGGAGTCTTCGAGACTCGAATTCAAAGCCGGTTTGCGATAAATTGTTAAACCCCCAGATTCACCCTTTCGATTCTTTCCAGAAATTTGGACCGCGTCCACGAATGACGGGTGGCGATGGAGGCTAGAAGCATGGCTGAGAGATTATGAATAACGTTAGACAGATGTGCACGACACTTATTGCTCAAAATAATTACCAGGCGGCGATCAAATTTTTAGTGAGCACCATTGATGCGAACACGCCCGATTTGTATTGTTTGGCAGACTTGGTTTGCTTTCAGTATGTGGTTGGCGATCTCGCAGCATGGAAAGCCACCACGGCACTGTTCGAAAAGTTGGTCACCGAGCAAGGGCGGATCGAGAACCCCGCCCATACGAATTTGTTTTTGACCCTTTCAAAACAACTCGAAGAGTGGGGTCGGATCACTGAGGCGCGCAGCCTGCTCACGGGGCTGTTGCCGACGGTCGCGGGTTTCAACAATTCTAATAAGGTAGAAGCGGTCTTGTCTGGTATCAGATCGGAAGAGCACACGTCTGAACTCCAGTCAC
>CALCCV010000155.1 GCA_937900305.1 uncultured Pseudobdellovibrionaceae bacterium
AGCTCCTTCATTCGCATAAACCAAGACAGGCTGAGCCCAAAAAGCTGCCACCAAGAACAGCCCTAAAACGAACTTCCCAAAATCCCAACCCTGAATCAATCCAGGCGCCGCCATTTCAATCTTCGAAATTTCAATCTTCACCCTCTCCTTTTCGGAGAAAAATTCACTTTGATAAATTCAATTTGGCAAAATTTAAACGCTGTATCAAGGTGAGACAGGGCCCGCACCAGCGACATACAGAGATTGCCGTACCGTGGTTTCTAAGTTTAAAAACTTAACTCGGTTATAAAGTACAATCGCTTTAGGCCCATTCAGGCCGCGCAACTCTAGACGGCCCTCTTTGATTTCACTCAACACCGTGGGCAAATCCCAGCCGAATCGCGGGTCTCGCAGGCAATCCTTCAGCTCCTCAAGCAACTCGGCAGTCTCGATGCCCTCAATAACAATGTCGTAGGACAATGCTTTCGCATCAATCGCGTTACCAAAATCTGAAATCTCAGCGGTGGTTTCAGCGCCAGTTTGGGCTCGCTTGGGTGGGGGGGCCGGCCGAGGACTCTTTTTTTGTAAAACTGGCGCTGGCTCCGCAGCGACGAGTGGCTCTGATGCGCTTGCACTTTCAAGCGGCGGCAGTGCTCCCTCCCCACTATCCGAAGAAAAGTGAGAGGCCGGAGCAAAATCCGCTGGCGGAAAATCTGGCAACGACGGCATCGGAGCTTCGTTATCCACCACCGCTTCAAACTGAGACATATCCACTTGCGGAAAATCCGTCTGCGCAGGACTTTGATCCAAGGGTGGTTCGGCCGCAGCCTGAGGAGCTCCATCCCAACCCACAAAAAAAGTGTGCGTGCAGTGACGACAGTTGAATAGGGTCCCAAAATGCTCGGGGCCAATCTCTAAACCAGTTCCACAAACTGGACACGCACTCAATGACTACCTTCTTTTTTCCTTATTCATTCGACGGCGCTGCTCTCGATTTAGCTTGCCGTCATCAGCCGGTTCATTTGAATAAGACATCCGACGCTTCGGAGCGGCGCCAACCGCAGCAGGCTCCTCATCGCCAGAGATTGATGCCAAGTTTGGATTTCGCATGGCTCCCGCAGGAGCGGTAAAATCTTGGGTTGGCTCTTCTCCGCCCGAGTAGTTCAGATCATCGAGGTCCTGCGATTCAGGCATGAGCTCTTCTCGAATGGCTTGAGGATCCCGTTGAACCAATTGGACTTTCAACATCTTTTCAATCGAATCCGTTTTAATGATCGTATTTAAATTTTCAAAGGCAACGAAGGCTTCTTTTTTGTATTCAATCAATGGATCTTTTTGAGCGTGCGCCCGCAAATAAATTCCCTCTTTGATTTTATCTACGACTTTCAAATGCTCTTTCCAGTAATGGTCGATCGAGTTCAAAATAATCCACTGCTGCACTTCTTTAAACATCACACCCAGACCGGACGCCTGTTTGTCATAATTTTCTTTCACTCGTTTAGAAACTGCCTCATTGATGGCTTCGGCTGTTTTCGGCAAAGCTTCGAAATCCAATTGAAAACCAAATTGCTTCATCAATTCCGTATTCAGAGCTTCCAAATTCCAGTCCATCGGACGTTGATCTTCAGCCACGTGAGTGTCGAGCAATATCGAAGTCACATCCCCGAGCATATCGAGGGCAATTCGTTCGATGTCAGCTCCGTCGAGAACTTGCCGGCGCAATCCATAAATGGCATTCCGCTGCTGATTCATGACGTTGTCATAGTCCAAAACATTTTTTCGGGCGTCGAAATGATGACCTTCGACTTTGCGTTGAGAGCCTTCAATCGCCCGCGTGACCATCTTGGCCGTGATGGGCTCGTCTTCAGGAATGTTGAGCATGGTCATGATTTTTTGGATGCGCTCGCCATTGAAAATCCGCATCAAGTTGTCTTCCAGCGAAAGATAAAATCTGGACTCACCCGGATCACCTTGACGGCCCGATCGCCCGCGCAACTGATTGTCGATCCGGCGAGATTCGTGACGTTCGGTCCCGACGATATAAAGTCCGCCCGCTGCGACCACCTCTTTGCGTTCCTCATCACACTGCTTTTTGTATTTATCGAGGGCCGCTGGATACTCAGGAGCCTCCTCAGCCGCCACTTCGCGACGAGCGAGCACTTCAGGATTGCCACCCAACATGATGTCAGTTCCACGGCCAGCCATGTTGGTGGCAATGGTGATCCGACCTTTGCGTCCAGCTTGCGCCACAATCTCAGCTTCGCGCTCGTGATGTTTGGCATTCAGAACTTCATGCTTGATGCCTTCTTTGCTGAGGTACTTAGACAAAGTCTCGGACTTTTCGATGCTCACAGTCCCTACCAGCACGGGTTGGTGATTTTGGTAGCGAACCTTGATATCCTCAGTGATTGCTTTAAATTTTGCCTGTTCCGTTTTGAACACAATGTCGTCGTGATCAGCACGACGAATCGGCTTGTTGGTCGGAATCACCGAGACATCCAAGTTGTAAATTTTCTTGAATTCGACGGATTCGGTGTCGGCAGTGCCCGTCATCCCAGATAGTTTTTTGTACATTTTGAAGTAGTTTTGAAATGTGATGGTCGCGAGAGTTTGATTCTCGTTTTTCACTTCAACGCCCTCTTTGGCCTCAATGGCTTGATGCAGACCATCGCTCCATCGGCGGCCCGGCATAAGTCGTCCCGTAAACTCATCGACGATGACAATTTCACCATTTGAAATCATATACTCCACGTCCCGACGATAGAGGTGATGAGCCTTCAATCCTTGATACACGTGATGCATGAGTTCGATGTGCTGGGGGTCATACAAATTGTCGATGCCCAGAATTTTTTCGACGGCGGCATTTCCTTCTTCCGTGAGAGCCATGGATTTGTTCTTTTCTTCCATGGTGAAATGCGTTTCGATTTTTAACTGGGGAATAACTTTGTTGATTTCGTAGTATTTGTCAGTCGATGCCTCGGCCTGACCCGAAATGATCAACGGTGTGCGGGCTTCATCAATCAAAATCGAATCGCACTCATCGATGATCGCAAAGTTGTGAGGCCTTTGAACGAGATCTTTCAAACGCAACTTCATATTGTCGCGCAGATAATCAAAACCCAATTCATTGTTGGTCGCATAGGTGATGTCGGCACCGTAAGAAGCTTTTCGCTGCTCCTCAGTCAACCCGTGAACGATGATTCCCGTCGTGAGTCCCAACCAGTTGTACAGTCTCGACATCCACTCGGAATCGCGGCGCACGAGATAGTCATTCACCGTCACCACGTGAACGCCGAGACTCGACAAGCCATTCAGATAAACGGCCAGCGTCGCCACCAGTGTCTTTCCTTCACCCGTCCTCATCTCGGCGATGGAACCTCGGTGAAGAACAATCCCACCAATCATCTGCACGTCATAGTGGCGCATTCCTAAAACCCGATGCGAAGCCTCCCGACAGACGGCGAAAGCTTCGGGCAAAAGGTCATCGAGCGTTTCGCCCTTGGCCAATCGCTCGCGAAAATAAGGCGTTTTCGCCTTCAACGCGTCATCAGACAGCGCCTTCATTTCCGCTTCGAAGGAGTTGATCTTATCAACCACGGGACGAATTTTCTTCATCTCGCGATCGTGCTTCGTACCAAATACTTTTTTTAGAACTTCTTGAAACATAGCCCTCAGAGCTTAGCAGCTAGTCCCGAACCAAGTAAGTTTTTTCGCTGTTGCGCAGTGTATTTTGGAATCGATCTACGTCGAGGGATTGTGAAATTGCCGAATCGCCTCGTAACTGGCAATGGCGACGGCTGTTGCCAGATTCAAACTCCGAACAGGACCATACTGAGGTAGAGTGAGCAATTGAGGCTCGTTGCGTTGCAAAAGGCTCGACTCTAGACCCTTCGTTTCTTTACCAAAGACCAGCCAGTCCCCAGTCTGAAATTTGGCTTCAAAGTAACTTCGCGAGGTGTGAGTGGTAAAAAAGAAAACTCGTGATGGATCGGTGACCTGAGCCCACCAAGCGTCATAGTTGTCATGAATTTGCCATTTCAAATGCGGCCAATAATCCAAACCGGCCCGTTTGAGGTTTTTATCGGAAATTTCAAAACCCAATGGCCGAATCAAATGCAATTCGCTGCGAACTGCCACACAGGTGCGGCCCACATTGCCCGTGTTCTGCGGAATTTCGGGTTCAACCAAAACAATTCTTAATAATGGATGCGGCAATTCAGAGGGCTGTGACATCGAAGTTCTTATGCGTCAGGTTGTTGAAAAGGGAAAGCGGAAATCAGAAAAAAGGGAGACCTTGTTGCCACTCCGACATCGGCGTCGCAGAGCGCCGCCGGCGATCAATCGGTGTCGATGCCAGCATCTGGTTTCCAGGTGAAAACACTCAAAGCTGCTTAGATCGAGAGCAATCTTGACAAACCAAATCTCATCGGTCCAATGTCCGCCTTCAACGATTTTGCCCAATCCGATTTGGGAGTTCAGGAGAAGTGTGATCACCGAGTTTCAAAAAATTTTCAGTTTGAAGTTCCCTGCGACAATCGTGCAAACGGGACTTAGTGTGTTCATCATTTTTTTGAGCAGTCCCAATTTGTATGCAGGCTTGACCGTGGGGAATGGCGGCGACGTTGTCTGGTGTGAGGACTCCTCGATTTCGTCCTACAAAGGCCTTTACGCATTCGATTATTTGATGACTCTCAAAGAAGACAACTCCGATCTAATTGAACTCGAGAGCTGGGATGTTCATCGCGATCGACTGCAAAATCTGTTTGCCAAAAAATATCCAGATCTTCTGCGACTCTTCAATGACTTCGTCACCCGAGTTCCTGGCGAAGATCCAGTCCCCGCCGAGCAGATATTTTTACAGGATCGCCTGTGGCTCGAGGCGGTTTATGGTTTGATCGACATCCACGACGAGCAAGCCGTGCGAAAATTGCCAGCCAATTGCTACAAACCTGGAGCCGGCGCAGATGAAATTCAAATCATTCAAGCCGTCAACCGTGAGTCCGGTGAAAATGTGATCGTTTACAACTATGATCTCGGCAAATTTCGCGATTTAAAAAAACGTCCCATTCAATTTTCATTTTTAATGGTTCACGAATGGTTGCGAGATTTCACCGACAATCCGAAAGTGCTTCGTCGCCTCAATCGATTTTTGCACTCATCAATCGCCGAAAATCTCTCGACCACTGATTTTCGAAAATCTCTAACAAACCTGGGACTGATTTTGCGCCCTCGTGGCTTTGTGCCCGTGTGTGAACGATCTCCTCAAGTCCGCTCAACAATTGAACATGCGGCTCGAAAAGCGTGCGATTTTCTCACAACTCCCGAGTCTTTGGCGCAGACGGTGAGCCTTTCGGCTCATTCGGATCTCTTTCCAACAATGGGCACGCGTATTTCCGACAATTACATTCGTTTCGTTAAAAATGTTCAATCCTTTAGCAGCGGCGGATCCTTTCTCGACAGCGGGCTGACTTCTCTTCGGTTGGGTGACCTTTCGGGTCTAGAGAGTCGAACTAGCTTGAGTTTTCGGAATAACCAAATCGATCACGTCTTTGCTGATACATTTTACGGATTTTTCGACATGACCAACTTAGATTTTTCAGGAAATCGCCTGAGAGATTTTCAATCAGATATTTTTACGACCGTACCAGCCCTGGAATTTTTAGACCTTTCGAAAAACCAACTTCCCACGGTGGATCTTGGAAAGGGATTGGCAAACTTGCGGATGCTGATCCTCAACGACAATCAAATCACTGCAGTTCCCCAAAAGCTCGCGGAACTGTCACCGTTCTGTGCAGTGATTGGCCTCGCCAACAATCGCCTCACAGCGATGCCAAAGGCTTCGGACCTGCCGAAACAGATTGAAGTTCTCGATTTGGCCGGCAATCAAATTCGCAAAATTGACAATGATCTGTTTCTAAAGTTCGTCGAAGTTTCACCGTTGAACCGAAAGATCCTATTCCTGGAAAATA
>CALCCV010000156.1 GCA_937900305.1 uncultured Pseudobdellovibrionaceae bacterium
GCGAGATATATTGAATTTTTCTAAGTATCTTACGGCAGATTTACCTTCAATATCAATCACGCTATTCAGATTAAAGAAAGATATAGCATCCCGAACCTTGAAACCAGAGGTTAGTTGTTCTCCTTCGAGATTGAAATCGGGTAGAACAATCGGAATAGTCCCTATCTCTGGAATGGCAGATTTTCCAAATGTGGCGACTGGGATCAATGTGAAGGTATAGATCGCTATAGTTAAAAGTTCATTTGATATTTTCATTATTCCTCGAAAGCAAAGTCGTGTCTGATAAGCAAATTTATCAATTTTTGGAGCGAAGATCTATCAAGAAGTCGAGGCCTTTCCACTTCCCACCTTTGTCTACTGTCGTAAACCGGAGATCAGCTTTTTAAAGGATGTTCTTCTGAAGGTCCCCTCCCTATTGTAGAGGTGATCCATTCCATCCTGGAAAAACGGCTGGTTGGCGTCTCAAAATAGCTGACTGAGGCGTTTTATAATCCTTGCTCTGCACTTATTTTTAGAGCGAGGACTTGAGGAAATTTTATTGAAGCATTCAATATTCAAGAAAAGGAAAATGTTTTTCATGGACTCCACCCACTCTCGCCGTGGAATTGAAGTTTCAAGTTGGGGTCTGTAATCCCTTGTGTCCATTTTCGAAATCTCGGCTCTGAGATAGTCATAAGTTAAATTCATAGTGCCCCCTGGCGTTTAAAATCATGCGGTTGCTGTTGAAAACAGATATAATCTCCCTTGATACTCATTGATATCTCTCCGTGGCGTGGTATCAAAAGTTGATACCATTTGAGGTTGCAAGGGAGGTTTTTTGAAAAAAACGAAACGGGCAGATCTAGAGTCTATGGTCAGAAGTCACCTCAGAGTCGAAAAAATTCGAATTATTTTAAAGAAAGCTTTGAAAGTAAAAGGTCTGACCTACGAAGATTTGGCTGTAGCGATGAACGTGAGCTTGCCGACGGTCAAGCGGATGCTGACCAAAGAGGATTTGAGTTTGAGTCGTCTATTTGCAATTTGTGAAATCGCCGGGGTCAGCTTTGGAGAGTTATCCCAGTTGGTCGACGAGTCGGTGAGGGCGGAAGAGAATGACTTCACGGTGGAGCAAGAAGAGTTTTTTGCCAAACACCCTCATTACCTCAGTTTCTTGACTGAGCTTTCGATGAAAAAAACGCCTGCCGAAATTCAAAAGGAGCGGAACCTGACTGCTCGCAGTTTGCAGATGTATTTAACGAAGCTGGAAGTGCTGAATCTGGTGAAGAGAAAGGGAGAACGCTGGTTGCCGATTCACGAAGTGCAACCGAATTGGCGGCGCAATGGAGCTTTGGCGAAGAGTCAGCTAAAGGTGACTTTAAGCAATGCGTTTCAGTTTTTTAATCGTCGACTCGATCGGGTTTTTGAGGATTCCAGAGAAAAGTTTCCGATGCAATTTTCGCTGATGATGCAGGATTGTCCCTTGGACCTGGCCCAACAGTTTCGGAGCCAAATCGCAGAACTGATGGGAGAGTTCGAGCAAAAAACGAAGGTTCGGGAGCTTTCGTCGAGCAAATCCATCAAGTCGAAATTTGTTTTAGAAATGAAAAGCGTCTTTCTGGCCGAATCAGATCCAGATGTGCAGACCAATTTCTTTTTTGGGCCTATTAAAAATCTCTGAGCGAAGCCAGTTTAGCGAACAAGGTACTCACTCCATCGCGGAATCAAGTGATCCGTCATGCTGGCGAGGCAAAGAGTGCCTTGAGTGCCGGGTTCTTTGCGCAAAATCTGTGACTCTCGACCCAGATCAAAAATCAGATGCTCTTTGCCGTGCGGAAAAAACAACTGAACTTCGCTTGAAATTTCTTTCAGGCAATCCGCCATCTGGGTTTTCAGCGCTTCGAGCCCTTGGCCCGTCGCCGCGCTGACAAAGACGCGGGGGTAAAGATCAACGCGAAACTGCTTTTCGACTGAGGCGGCATCGACTTTGTTGAAGATGTGGAGGATGCGTTTGTCTTGCCAGCCAAATTGCTGAACTAGATCCATCACCACGTCGATTTGTTTTTGCATATTGGGACTTGATAGATCCACCACGTGAAGCAAAACATCGGCTTCGGCCGATTCCTCCAGCGTCGCCTTAAAAGCTTCAATCAGTTGGGTCGGCAATTTTCGAATGAAGCCCACGGTGTCAGTCACAACGGCCGGGGGGCCATCTGGCAAAAAGACTTTGCGTGTGGTGGGGTCTAAGGTTGCAAACACTTGATTTTTTGCCAACACTTGTGCACCCGTCAGTCGATTCAGAAGCGAAGACTTGCCCGAGTTCGTGT
>CALCCV010000157.1 GCA_937900305.1 uncultured Pseudobdellovibrionaceae bacterium
TAGTCGACGCAGGAATAGAATGTGCTCGCTGAATTGCAGTTCACTGTGGGCAATATCCCTAAAGTGTCTGGGTAGTACCCTTTATCAATGAGGCGAAGTTGTATTGTGGCAGATGGAGTTCTCTGGGCGTTGCTCGAAAGGTTATTGTCCGCGGCTAAGGTATACGGCGGAGTCCATAATATAGACTCGGTTGAAAGGTCGATCGGAAATGATGGCGAAAAAAGCGAATTTCCGTCTCCATCTTTTGCGGTCGCATTTGTGGCTCCGCAATCGGTAAAGGCTTCCGAGGCGGTCCCCGGTGAGGTCACAATCCAGCATTTCCAGTCGTAAGTGAGCTCTCGCGGGTCTACGTTATAGTTATTGGCAACGGCAAGCGTGGGTAGGGCGGTGCCTGTAGCGGGAATGGATGGAGCTGTGTAAACGGCCTTAAGGTAGGGTGAGGAGTTATTGATACTTATTGAAAAAATGCCATTGTTCAGATTTGAACTGGAGTTGATTTTTCTTTCCGTGGCAAAAAAGGATGGAGCGGACGGAAAGACCGCGCCAATTGTGAATAGATCTTGATTCAGCCCCGAGGCCTCGCCCGAAGTATTGTAGTTTCCCAAGAGACCGCCACTCAAAGAGCCACTCGTGTAAGAGATCACCCTAACACGGAAATCCTTTGTTGCATCTGTTGCAACAAAGTACCGGCCGGGAACAGTCGTGGCTGCGGCATTGGCATTTGTTAAGGTTGATCCATTTGTTCCGGTCGTCATTTTTGTCACTTGGCCATTGGCCAAGTTTGTCCAGGTATTGGTGAGGGCATTTAGTTCTTGAAAGGCAATTGTTCCAACAAAGCTTGCACTTGTGATTTCGACGAGAATTCCTGCGCCTTCCTCTTTTTTAATATCGCCCGCAAGACTTGACCATGTGGTACCGTCAGCGGACTCAAGCAGACTCACCGTGCCCCCACTGGGTATCGATGATATTGTGAGCTTCATTTCCGGAGCCCACTTCAAAGCGTTAAAATTGAGAAGCGTATAAGTTTGCGTTGTGCCATCGGCAGAGGTTACGAGTTGCTCGGTTAAGTCATTTGCGCTCTGTCCGTTGCTTGATCCGAGGTCCAAATCTGAAAACACCTCGTTGATAAATGGCTTTAAATCATAAGGTTTACCCTCGATGGGGTAGCCTTCTCCTGTCACAGCATTTTCGATGGCCAGTGGAGGAGACGGTTTGATCGTTGGCACCTGGTTCACATCTTGAATGTAAATACGATATGTTCCTAAAGAGGTGCGGGCAGAGAGATATTTCTTATCGTGAGCAAAAATCGAAAAACTACAAGTCAGAGGGCTTGATGTGGAAATTGCGAGTTGGGTTGCTGTTACTGGATCGTAATTTAAAGCCAGAGTTAAACAGTCTGGCACGGAAGCCCCACTCCCCTGACAAATTGAGGGAGTGATTTTAACGCGGCCATTTTTTAGAAAAGGGCAATTGGTTGATTGTCCCGTGATCGAGTAAACTATGGAATCCGATGGGTTCACTCCTTTGGCAATCACAGGGATTTGAATTGTTGAAACTTCACCTTCCAATATTGGATTTGGAATTGCGATTCCTGCAATAAGTAGATTTGAACCTGTCCGTGGATTAGTAAGAAAGCCGTTAGGAGAAGCATCATTGATTACTAAATAGCTTGGAATGTAGCTACTTTGATTTGTATTGTCGCAAGCGACCGCCCCACACATCGCAATAGGCGACGCCACCATATTCGGAGGATCTACAATATTTAATACCGTGACGGGAAGCACGTACGTTGCAATAACGTCGCCACTTAATCGGGGATCCAACGAAGTGTCATAACTTATATCAAAGGCAATGTTCAAATGACCCGAGGATACATTGGATACTTGCAACGCATGAGGAGTAAACTGCCACTGAAAGTTGAAAAGACCCGGTAAAGTCGCGTTTATCCCCCACCAATTTAGAGTGGTACGTACGAACTCATTGAGCTTTGTGTTGTTGTCGGCAAGTAAACTTAAAAAACCACTGCCACCGATTGATCTTGCGGTCAGTCTCAGCGGATCCCCATCTGCATCGCTCACGGCGAAGTTCTCAAGTGTAACCTGTGCCTCATTGTAGCCCGCTGTCGGTGGAACAGGTAATGAGGTCAAAGTCGAGTTTAATGAGCAAGATTGAGTGCCGCTATCGACGCTGC
>CALCCV010000158.1 GCA_937900305.1 uncultured Pseudobdellovibrionaceae bacterium
AAAAAGTCGTTATCGCTTTTGGTAAGCGAACTTATGATCGCACCGCGGTGTCTGCCGAGACGACACAGCCACGAATACTTCGGCAAGTCCATGGTGACAGAGTTGTCGACGCGCGCATTGCAAAGTCTAACGACGAAGCTGCCGATGGCCATTTCACGGATGCGAGTTCCCCTCTGACGTTGTGTTTGGTGACTGCGGATTGTATGCCGATCTTCTTTTTTTCAGATCGATTCATTGGAGGAGTGCATGCGGGCTGGCGCGGCATTGCCCAACAGATTTTGCCGAAAGCTCTAGATATGATTTTTACAGGTGACGGTCACGAAATTACCATCGTTGTTGGTCCACACATTGGTCCTCGGTCTTTTGAGGTGGGTGAAGATGTTAGGGATCAAATCTTTGCTAGCGCACACACTGAAGATCGGTTGCACTTCTTTCAACCGGCAACTTCCCCGGGTAAGGTAAAAATCAATTTGTGGGAGATTGTGCAAGCTCAGGTGAAAAACTGGGAGAAGCAGTCGGGATTGATAGTTAAAAATGTGACTGCACTCAATTTGGATACGTTCGAAGACACTCAATTTCAATCGTTTCGCCGCGATGGCGCAGCGGCGGGTCGGCAAATGAGTCACATCTCTTGGGCAAAGAAATGAGTGACGGGTCCTGAAGAAGAGCCATCGGCTTGAGTGAAATATTGAAATACTTTGGGGAGAAAGCGAAGAGTGGTGGCTTGGGACGGAATCGAACCGCCGACACACGGATTTTCAGTCCGCTGCTCTACCTGCTGAGCTACCAAGCCACTGATCGCAAAAGAGAATCTTTGTTAACTTTTACCTTGAGAGGTGTCAACTCTTCACGTGGGAAAAGGCGTGTTCGAGATCGGCAATCAAATCGGTGCAGTCTTCGATGCCGACAGAGAGCCGAATCAACGAATCACTAATCCCCAAAGCCGCTCTCTGTTCCGCGGGAACGCTAGCATGCGTCATGATGGCAGGATGTTCAATCAGTGACTCAACTCCGCCCAGACTCTCGGCCAAGGCAAATAGCTTCACATTTTCAAGAAATGTACGAGCACTGCTCAGTCCACCTTTGATGAAAAAGGTGATCATCCCTCCCATTCCCAACATTTGCTCTTTGGCGAGTGCATGTTGCGGGTGCGAAGGAAGTCCCGGATAAAAAATCTGCTCGACGAGTTTGTGTTTGCTCAAGAACTCGGCAACTTTTTGAGCATTTTCGGCATGAGCTTTCATTCGGAGAGAGAGAGTTTTTAAACTGCGAAGGCACATGAAGGCATCAAAAGGTGCCATGATACCACCCATAGAATTGCTCAAAAAACCAAGGCGGTCGGCTAGCTCATCCGTTTTTGTAACAACGACTCCGCCGACAACGTCAGAATGCCCACCAATGTATTTCGTCGCAGAATGAACGACGAGATCTGCACCAAGATCTAAGGGTCTTTGAAAGTAGGGGCTCATAAAGGTATTATCTACGGCTGTCAGAATATTTTTAGATTTCGCCAACTGTGAGAGTTTGCGAATGTCGAAAAGTTTCATGGTGGGATTGGTCGGCGACTCTAACCACAAGAGTTTTGTCTCGGGTTTGCACACTTTCGAAAAACTGTCTGGTTTTGTCAGATCGACGTAAGTGAATTGGATACCGAGGCGTTTAAAAACTTTGTCGAAAAGTCGAAATGAACCGCCATACATGTCATCACCTGCGACGACATGATCGCCTGCTGACAATAGGCCCAATATGGTCGTTGTGGCGGCACAACCGGATGCAAACGCCAAACCCCGAGCTCCATTTTCTAAACTAGCCATGCAGTTTTCAAACGCTTTGCGAGTTGGATTGTGAGTTCGACTGTATTCATAACCTTTGTGATGTCCCGGAGAGCTTTGCACGTAAGTGGATGAGAGATAAACGGGAGTCATGATTGCACCCGTAGTTGGATCGGGCTCTTGCCCGGCGTGAATTGCGCGTGTGGAAAATCCCTGTTCTTTGCTCATGTTAATTCCATCCTCTTTCTTTATAGTATTCATCCATATTTTGAATTTTAGCGAATCCCGATGTGGCCTTCTCTTCATCAAGGAGTTCGTTGTCAATCATCCAACGGTCGTTAAAAACTTTACTCAAGTAAGCTCGACCATGATCAGGGAATAAAACTAAGATGCGGGAGCCTTTCGGAAGCTTTTTTGAAATGTCTAACGCTCCTTGAAGGGCCATGGCACTGCTAGGTCCTACACAGAGACCTTCTTTTTGGACGATCTGTCGAGTTAGCGTGAAAGATTGCAAATCCGTCACTTGGAAGAAATCTGTCATGTGTTGCAATTGCACATTGTCTGGCAACATGTCTTCGCCCACTCCTTCCACCTTGTAAGCCTTCGGTGGATCAATCACTTTGCCGTGATAAAAAAGATCATAAAGGATGCTTCCCACAGGATCGGCGCAAACAATCTTTACCGCAGGATTTTTTTCGCGCAAAAATTTACCAACACCCGAAAGAGTGCCGCCAGTTCCTGCTCCGCCGACGAAGGCATCGAGTTTTCCGTCCATTTGGTCCCAAAGTTCAGGCCCGGTTGAAAGATAGTGTGTGTTTGGATTGTCTGGATTGAAAAACTGATTGGCATAAAAGCAGTTGGGTGAGTTTTCGACTAACTTTCGAGCCACAGAATAGTAACTTCGTGGATCATCAGGACCCACTCCAATAGGTGTGATAATGATTTTCGCACCATAAGCTTTCAAAATCGCCTGCTTCTCTTCGCTGATTTTTGCGGGCATCACAAAAATACATTGATATCCTT